>URUU01000002.1 GCA_900551235.1 uncultured Lachnospiraceae bacterium | reverse complement strand
GTATCACCGGAAGCAGCAGTCGGCGGTCCGATCGCTCTGGTAGAAGAAGGCGATATCATCAAGATCAACATTCCGGAAAACAGGCTGGAACTGGCTGTTTCTGATGAAGAGCTGGCAAGAAGAAAAGCTGGCTGGACACCGAGAGAGCCGAAGGTAAAGACCGGTTATCTGGCTCGTTACGCTTCTATGGTAACCTCCGGCAACCGCGGAGCGATTCTTGTTTCAGAAAAATAATTCTGAAACAAGGATTGAAGCTAAGAGAAACAAAACAGTAAGAAAAGTAAAGGTGAGGACAGCAGGATGAAGTTAAATGGTTCAGAAATCGTAATCGAATGCCTGAAAGAGCAGGGCGTAGACACTGTTTTCGGTTATCCGGGCGGCACGATTTTAAATGTATACGATGCATTATATAAACATGGTTCAGAGATCAATCATATCTTAACCTCCCATGAGCAGGGGGCTGCCCATGCGGCAGACGGATATGCGAGAGCAACAGGAAAAGTCGGCGTATGTATGGCAACTTCCGGCCCTGGGGCAACCAACCTGGTAACAGGTATCGCAACGGCATATATGGATTCTATTCCACTGGTTGCCATCACAGCGAACGTAGCCGTTCCGCTGCTTGGAAGAGACAGTTTCCAGGAGATCGACATCACAGGTGTAACGATGCCGATCACAAAGCATAACTATATTGTAAAAGACATCACAAAACTGGCAGATACCATCCGCGAGGCATTCCGCATCGCACAGGAAGGCAGACCAGGCCCTGTTCTGGTCGATATCACAAAAGATGTGACCGCAGCAGAGACCGAGTATGTCAAAGAAGAGCCGTTCCCGGTAGAACGCAGCACACAGTATATCAAAGAAAAGGATCTGGCACAGGCAATCGAGTTGATCAATGAGAGCGAGAAGCCGTTTGTGTTTGTCGGCGGCGGTGCGGTGATATCCGGAGCTTCTAAAGAGCTGATGGAGTTTGTAAAGAAAATAGATGCACCGGTTGCAGACAGCCTGATGGGAAAAGGTGCTTTTGACGGTACCGATGAGCTTTACATGGGTATGCTCGGTATGCACGGAACAAAAGCATCCAACCTGGGTGTGACAAAATGTGATCTGCTGATCACAGTCGGTGCACGTTTCAGTGACCGTGTGATCGGAAATGCCAGCCGTTTTGCGAAGAATGCAAAGATCATCCAGATTGATGTCGATCCGGCAGAGATCAACAAAAATATCAAAGTGGACTGCAGCATTATCGGTGATATCAAAGAAGTACTCGCACGTCTCAATCCGAGAGTAGAAAAACATCAGCATAAAGAGTGGATTGATGAGATCCGGGAAATCTCTGAAAAACATCCTCTGAAATACAGTGAAGAAGGTCTGACCGGTCCGTATGTGATCGAGCAGATCTACAAAGTAACCGAAGGAAACGCCATCATCACAACTGATGTCGGACAGCATCAGATGTGGGCAGCCCAGTATTACCGTTATAAAGATCCCCGTACCTTCCTGTCCTCCGGCGGACTTGGCACGATGGGTTATGGTGTCGGAGCTGCGATCGGAGCCAAAGTGGGCAGACCGGAAAAAGCAGTGCTCAATATCGCAGGTGACGGATGCTTCCGCATGAATATGAACGAGATCGCAACAGCAGCCAGATATAACATCCCGATCATTCAGGTTGTCATCAACAACCATGTGCTCGGTATGGTTCGTCAGTGGCAGACATTGTTCTACGGAAAACGTTATTCTCAGACCATCCTCAATGACGGTGTGGATTTTGTGAAAGTGGCAGAAGCACTTGGTGCAGAAGGCATCCGTGTAACGAAAAAAGAAGAAGTCGCACCGGCGATCGAAAAAGCAATCGCACTTGGCAGACCGGTTGTGATCGACTGTGTGATCGACTGCGACGACAAAGTATTTCCGATGGTTCCGGCAGGTGCACCGATTGAGGATGCATTTGACCAGGACGATCTGAATAAAGAAGCATAAATTCGGTTCTGTAAGCCTTTTTCCAGAACTTGGAAAAAGGCTTGACTAATTTTTAACAAAGTACTATAGTAAAGTGTAGAAAATAAGTACTGATATCTGGCAAAATTCTGAAAACAGGTATCAGCACTTACTATAAAATTCATCATAGAACAAAGTGAGAAGTCAAGGAGGATATGAAAGTGAGCAGAGTGTACAATTTTTCAGCAGGTCCGGCCGTATTACCGGAAGAAGTATTAAAAGAAGCAGCAGCAGAAATGCTGGATTACAAGGGCTGTGGTATGTCCGTTATGGAAATGAGTCACCGCTCACAGGTCTTTGACGATATTATCAAAGAAGCAGAGCAGGATCTGCGTGATCTGATGCATATTCCGGATAACTATAAAGTGCTGTTCCTGCAGGGCGGTGCTTCACAGCAGTTTGCTATGATTCCTATGAATCTGATGAAAAACAAAGTTGCAGATTATATCGTAACAGGACAGTGGGCAAAAAAAGCATATCAGGAAGCACAGAAGTACGGAAAAGTAAACAAGATCGCAACTTCTGAAGATAAGACATTCTCCTACATTCCGGATTGCTCCGATCTGCCGGTCAGCCCGGATGCAGACTATGTTTATATCTGCGAGAACAATACCATTTATGGTACAAAATTCAAAACACTGCCGAACACAAAAGGAAAGACACTGGTGGCAGATGTTTCTTCCTGCTTTCTGTCAGAGCCGGTCGATGTTACAAAATACGGTATTATTTACGGCGGAGTCCAGAAAAATATCGGTCCGGCAGGCATGGTGATCACAATTATCCGTGAAGACCTGATCACAGATGATGTACTGGAAGGCACACCGACCATGCTGAAATTTAAGACACATGCCGATGCAGCTTCTCTGTACAACACACCGAACTGCTACTGCATTTATATGTGCGGCAAGGTATTCAAATGGCTGAAAAAAATGGGCGGTCTGGAGGTTATGAAAGAACGCAACGAAAAGAAAGCAAAACTGCTCTACGATTATCTTGACAGCAGCAAGCTGTTCAAAGGAACCGTAGAGAAAGATTCCCGCTCTCTGATGAATGTTCCGTTTGTTACAGGCGATAAAGACCTGGATGCGAAGTTCGTAAAAGAAGCAAAAGCAGCCGGACTTGAAAACCTGAAAGGTCATCGTACTGTTGGCGGTATGCGTGCAAGTATCTACAATGCAATGCCATATGAAGGTGTGGAAGCGCTGGTAGCATTTATGAAGAAATTTGAGGAGGAGAATCTGTAAAATGAAATATACATGCTTAAACCCGATCGCTTCTGTAGGACTGGATCAGTTCACAGAAGGTTACGAAAAAACAGAGAAAATGGAAGAGGCAGACGCAGTGCTGGTAAGAAGTACTGCCATGCATGATATGGATCTGCCGGATGGTCTGTACGCAGTTGCACGTGCAGGTGCCGGTGTCAACAACATTCCGCTGGATAAATGTGCAGAAAAAGGTATTGTTGTATTTAATACACCGGGAGCGAATGCAAACGGCGTAAAAGAGCTGGTGATCGCAGGAATGCTGCTGGCTTCCCGTGATATCATCGGCGGTGTGGAATGGGCAAAATCCGAAGCAGGAAGCGAAGATATCGCCAAAAAAGCAGAAAAAGAAAAGAAGAAATTTGCAGGCAGCGAGCTGATGGGCAAAAAGCTGGGTATCATCGGACTTGGTGCGATCGGTATCCAGGTAGCCAACGTGGCAGAACGTCTGGGGATGGATGTATATGGCTATGATCCATACATTTCGGTTGATGCAGCATGGAAACTTTCCAAAAGCGTAAAACACATCAAAGATGTGGATGATATTTACCGTATCTGTGATTATATCACGATCCATGTACCGCTGCTGGAGTCCACCAGAAAGATGATCAACCAGGATGCAATCGACCTGATGAAAGATAATGTTGTGATCCTGAACTTTGCCCGTGATATGCTGGTAGATGAAGAGGCTGTTGTAAAAGCCCTCAAAGAAGGCAAAGTAAAGAAATACGTCTGTGATTTCCCGAATACCACAACCGCAGGTGCGGAAAATGCGATCATTATCCCACATCTGGGTGCATCCACCGCAGAATCCGAAGACAACTGTGCAAAGATGGCAGTTCAGGAGCTGATGGAATATCTGGAAAAAGGAAATATCATCAACTCTGTAAACTATCCAAACTGCAGCCTTGGCGAGTGCACACATGCAAACCGTATCGCGATCAACCACCGCAACGTAAAGAACATGCTGGGACAGTTTACCGATATATTTGCAACGTCTGATATCAACATTGCAAATATGGTAAACAAGAGCAGGGGCGATTATGCATACTCTCTGTTTGATCTGGACAGCGTGGCATCCGAAGAAGTACTGGCTAAGATCCGTGCAGTGGATGGGGTACTGAGGGTAAGAGTGATCAAATAAAGTTTCAATACACAAGAATACAAGAATAAAAACAAAAGACAAAAGGCTGTTGCATAGGTTGCTTCAGCCTTTTACAGTATGGAGGAAAAAATTATGGCAGACATTCGAACATTTTTTGCAGTACATCCGGAAGAAGGACTGGAATCTGAAATCGCGGCACTTCCTTATGATGTTTACGATCGCTCAGAAGCAAGAGAACAGGTAAAGAAAGCACCGGGAAGTTTCCTGGCAATTGACCGTCCGGAGAGTCAGTTTCCGGAAGACCAGGATATGTATGCACCGGAAGTTTATCAGAAGGCACATGATATGTTAGCAGACTGGATCAGAAAGGGAGCTTTTGTACAGGATGAAAAGAAATGCTATTATCTTTATGAGCTGACGATGGATGGAAGATCCCAGACCGGACTGGTAGCATGTGCATCGATTGACGATTATTTAAACGGTGTGATCAAAAAGCACGAAAACACAAGAGCAGAGAAGGAACAGGACCGTATCCATCATGTAGATGCCTGCAATGCACAGACCGGACCGATTTTTCTTGCATACCGCAAAGATCTGACGATCGCAGAGGTGACAGCAAAAGTGAAACAGAAGAAGCCGATGTTCGATTTTGTATCGGAGGATGGTATCGGACATAAAGGATGGAGAGTTGATGCAGCAGAAGATACTGCAGCGATTGCAGATGCATTTGCCAAAATAGATAAAATATATATTGCAGACGGACATCATAGGGCAGCATCGGCAGTCAAAGTAGGGCAGCTTCGCAGAAAGCAGCATCCGGATTATGACGGCAGTGAAGAATTTAATTATTTTCTGTCAGTATTATTCCCGGATGAGGAACTTTACGTTATGGATTACAACCGTGTTGTGCTGGATCTGAACGGACAGACGAAAGAAGGATTTCTGGAAAATGCAGCGAAGATTTTTGAAGTGCAGCCGGTAAAAGAAGCATATCATCCGCAGAAAAAGGGTACTTTTGGCATGTATCTTAGCGGTCAGTGGTATCAGCTTACGGCAAAGGCAGAGCTTACAAAAGACGATCCGGTAGAGGGACTGGATGTTGATTACCTGCAAAGAGAATTTTTACTGCCGTATCTGGATATCCAGGATCCGAAAACTTCAAAACGCATCAAGTATGTGGGCGGAATCCGTGGACTTTCCGAGCTGGAGCGTATGGTCGATCAGGTCAAAGAAATGCAGCAGAAAGATGCAGTGGCATTTTCCATGTATCCGACATCCATGGCAGAGCTGTTTGCCGTTGCAGATGCGGGCATGCTGATGCCGCCGAAATCTACCTGGTTTGAGCCAAAACTCAGAAGCGGACTTTTTTTACATATCTTATAGTATGATGCCAGGGTCAAAAGGTCTAAATCCACATGAGCTTGCTCATAGGTGGATGAAAGACCTTGGGACCCGCCCCGATATGAGCATAAAAGTGGGATGATAATCCCACGATATGCGAATACTGGGGTGCTATGTGCCAGTGGCACATGTTTAGCACCGACCGAAGCGGAGCGTAGAAAGGATTGTGGGAGTGCAACGCACGGAACAATCCGTAGGCATCGTAGTTGGGGACTTTTGACACCCACATCATAGTATAAAATGTGAATTCTGGAAGCGTGCAGACAGACCGTGTTTTTCGGTTTTTTGTCCATGCCGTCATAATATTTTACTTTTTTACTGAAGTTGTTTGTGTTAAAATAGAATAATAATACCAGGGGTGCGAAGCATGGAATAATCCGCAGGTATCATAATTTGAGAAACATTATGGGCAAGCAGCAAAGCGGATTGCGAATATCCGCTTAAATACATAAGGGAGGGTTTACTGATTATGGATAACAAATTATATGAAATGATGGACTGGGCAGCAGTAGAGGGGATTGTATATTCGGAGGAGGATCATCCTCACGATATTCTGGGGGCACATGTAACAGAAGAAGGTGTTCTGATCCAGACGTTTCTTCCGACGGCAAAGAGTGTGACGGTTGTGCTAAAAGACAGTGGTGAAGAATATCCGATGGATCTGGAAGACGAGGAAGGATTTTTTGCAGCATTACTTCCGGAGAAAAGAATTCCGGACTATCACTACCAGGTGGAGTTTGAAGAAGCTGATGGAAAAGAAAATCTGGTAGAGTACGAAGATCCGTACCGTTTTGAGCCACAGATCATGGAAAGAGATACAAAGAAATTTAATGCGGGTATATGCTATAATATTTATGACAAACTGGGTGCACACCCGATGACGATCGATGGTGTGGAGGGTGTACTGTTCGCAGTGTGGGCACCGAATGCCATGCGTGTCAGCGTGGTTGGAGATTTTAATCTCTGGGACGGAAGACGGCTGCCGATGAGAAGGCTGTGGGATTCCGGCATTTTTGAATTGTTTGTACCGGGACTTACCGCAGGAGAGCTCTATAAATTTGAAATCAAGGCAAAAGGGGGACTTACGTTCTTAAAAGCAGACCCGTATGCAAATGCTGCTGAGCTTCGCCCGAACACGGCATCTGTGATCACAGACCTGAGCCAGTATACATGGAAAGATGATGCATGGCTGAAACAGAGAAAAAGCACAGACAGCAAGAAAGCCCCGATGTCCATTTATGAGGTACATCTTGGCTCCTTCCGCAAGCCGGAGGATGGCAGGGAATTTTATAATTACCGTGAACTGGCCGTGATGCTGGCAGACTATGTAAAAGAAATGGGATATACGCATGTCGAGCTGATGCCGGTTATGGAGCATCCGTTTGACGGTTCCTGGGGATATCAGGTGACAGGATATTATGCACCGACCAGCCGCTACGGTACACCGGAAGATTTTATGTATTTCATGGACTATATGCATGCACAGGGCATCGGCGTGATCCTGGACTGGGTACCGGCACATTTCCCGCGTGATACGTTTGGACTGGCTTCCTTTGACGGTACCTGCCTGTATGAGCATCTTGATCCGAGGAAAGGCTCTCATCCGCACTGGGGCACACTGATCTACAATTACGGCCGCCCGGAGGTAAAGAATTTCCTGATTGCAAATGCGTTGTTCTGGGCAGAAAAGTATCACATTGATGGTATCCGTATGGATGCGGTGGCTTCCATGCTCTATCTCGATTACGGAAAGAACGAAGGAGAATGGGTGCCGAATATCTATGGAGGCAATGAGAATCTGGAAGCAGTCGAATTCTTCCGTCATCTCAATTCCATTTTTAAACAGAAAGAGCCGGGCGTGCTGATGATCGCTGAAGAATCCACAGCATGGCCGAAAGTAACGGGAGCTGTTGAAGATGAGGGTCTTGGTTTTGATTACAAATGGAACATGGGATGGATGAATGACTTCATTTATTATATGTCACTGGATCCAATCTTCCGTACTGCAAACCACGGGGCGCTGACGTTCAGTATGGTTTATGCGTACAGTGAAGATTATATCCTGACCTTGTCACATGATGAGGTTGTACATGGCAAAGCATCCATGATCGGCAAGATGCCGGGTGACCGTGAGCAGCAGTTTGCAAACTTACGTGCCGCTTATGGATTTATGCTGGCACATCCGGGCAAAAAGCTTCTGTTCATGGGACAGGATTTTGCACAGTACGATGAGTGGGCAGAGGACCGGTCTCTGGAATGGGAACTTTTGCAGTATGATGAGCACAAACAGATGCAGGATTACGTAAAAGAACTCAATGCATTTTATAAATCACATCCGGCACTTTACGAGATGGATTATGATCCGGATGGATTTACCTGGATCAATAACATTTCCGCAAATGAAAATATGGCAGTCTTTACCAGAAACACAAAGAAAAAAGAAGAGACGCTGCTGATTGTCTGCAATTTCTCGCCGCTGACTTACGAAAATCACAAGATTGGCGTTCCATACCCTGGAAAATATAAAGAAATCTTCAACAGCGACAGCAAAGAATTCGGCGGCAGCGGAGTCGGCAATCCAAGACTGAAACAGTCTAAGAAATCAGAATGTGATGACAGGGCAGATTCGATCCTGATCACCGTTCCACCAATGAGTATTACGATATTTTCTTACACAAAGACGGCAACCGGAAGAGCGGTCAACAAAAAGACGGCAACAAAGAAAACAGCCGAGAAAAAAGTTACAGAAAAGAAAACAACTGAGAAGAAAAGCGGTGAAAAAATAACTTCGATCAAAGCCGCTTCTGAAAAAAAAGCAACCGCAAAGAAAGCAACCACAAAGAAAACAACCGCAAAACAAGGAACCGGTAAGCAGGCTGCCCCAAAAGCAGAGCCGGAGATGGAAGCTGCAAGCGAAGAAAAAGTGACAAAGGCGGCAGCAAAAGAGCCGAAAAAGAGCCTGAAAGAAGAACTGGAAGCAAAAATTGCGGAAAGTGCAAAGGCAGAGGAAGAAAGAAAAAATAAGACAAGAGGCAGAAAACCGGCCGCAAAGAGCAGAAAAAAATAAACAACAGGAGAAAAGCAGATGGAACAGATAGCACAGAATACGGCAGATTCACTGACAGAGAGTGTAAAAGAAGTTAATCAGTTTACACAGTATTTCCAGGGGAAAATGCCGGGGCTTCTGGATTTTGGAATCAAACTGGTCATTGTCCTGGCTGCATTTTTCGTCTGCCGCAAGATCATTCAGTTCCTCCTGAAAGTTTTCGGTCGTTCTTTTGAACGGGCCGGCATGGAAGCAGCATCTGCGCACTTCACGCTTTCCGTCATGAAAGCCATCATGTATGTGATGGTCGCAGCAGTCATGGCCACCTTTCTGGGAGTATCCGGGGCATCGGTTGCTGCACTGATCGGTTCAATGGGAGTCGGTGTTGTGCTGGCTTTGAAAGAATCGCTTTCAAACATCGCGGGTGGATTTATCTTATTGTTTATGAAACCGTTTGTCAGTGGGGATTATATCCGTGAAGACACTCATGGAAATGAAGGAACTGTGGTGAAAGTGGATCTTTTTTATACAACCCTGCTGACAACCGACAACCGTACTATATCAATTCCGAATGGAATCATCACAAACAGCAGCCTGACAAATATTTCCAGGCAGGATAAGCGGCAGCTGCGTGAAAAAGTAGGAATCTCTTATCGAAATGATATCAATGAGGCAAGAAAAGTGCTGCTTGCTGTATTACAGAAAGATGAGGCAATCTTACAGGACGAAAAGATGGAAGTGGTAGTGGAGTGCCTTGGTGATTCCGGTGTGGTCCTCGGATGGCATGCCTGGGTAAGACCGCAGGATTATTTCCCGGCAAAATGGCGGATCACAGAGGAAATCAAATACAAGTTTGATGAAAACCAGATTGAGATTCCGTATCAGCAGATTGATGTGAAGATCAACCGATAAAGCCGGATTTGTAAAACTTATGCAGGAACACAGAGTTTCTCGTTTATCTGGCAATGGCGAAAATGGCAGTGGGAGAAAAGACAAGAGTAAGGGGCAGGTTACAGGAGGATAAATTTTATGGAAACAAAAAAACATGGTGTGCAGACGGAAGCACCTGCAAAAGAGCAGGCTTCCGGAGTGCATACTCACACGCATGTGCTGGACAATGGGACTGTTGTTACGCACACACATACACATACCCATACCCACGAAAATACAAAGGCAGTGTTAAACCGTCTCTCGCGTGCGATCGGGCATCTGGAATCCATCAAGAAGATGGTGGAAAACGGCAGGGACTGCAGTGAGGTACTGATCCAGCTTTCCGCAGTAAAAGCAGCGATCAACAATACCGGAAAAGTCATTCTCCAGGATCATATTCAGCATTGCCTGGTGGATGCGATCGAGTCCGGGGATATGAAGGAAATCGAAGAATTGAACAAGGCAATTGACAGGTTCATTAAATAGTGTATAATAATTCAGTAGGCTTTTTAACAATGATTAGAATCTGCTGCAAAATGCAGCCTGAGAGGAAGGCATGAAAAAAAGTAAAAAACTGAAGAAGAGTTCTGCATATAAGAAATATCGCAGACATAAGATTTTATTTATTACAGAATTGATCATTCTGATCCCATTGCTGGCATTTGGATTTCTGTATGTTCAGTTTGAAAAGAGACTGGGGAACATTGATACCGTAAAGATCCAGTCCGGTGATATCCAGCTTAACGAAGAAGTAGAGACAAATGCAGTCATGCATGGTTATACGAACATTGCCTTGTTTGGTGCCGACTCACGAGATGGCAATATGGATTATACGAACACGGATACGATTATTATTGCCAGCATTAACAATGATACAAAAGTAGTAAAACTGGTATCCGTGTATCGAGATACCTATCTGAACATCGGCGAAGACCATTATGCAAAGGCAAATGCGGCTTATGCAAATGGTGGTTACAAATGGGCGATCAGTATGCTGAACCAGAATCTGGATCTGGATATCACGGATTTTGTGACGGTCAATATGAATGCACTGGTGGAAGTCGTGGATGCACTGGGTGGTTTTGATTTTGAGCTTACCGATGAAGAAGTGGTACATATGAACAACTACTGTGTGGAGACTTCGGAGATCACCGGAAAATCCTATGAAAGAATTGAGCCGGAGGTTGCCGGCACTTATCACCTGAATGGTGTACAGTCGGTCGCATATACCCGTATCCGTTATACCGCAGGAAATGACTATAAGCGTACCGAGCGTCAGAGAGAACTGATCGCAAAGATCGTTGCCAAAGCGAAAAAGGCAGATATGAAAACGCTGATTGCGATTATGGACAATGTATTCCCGATGATCTCGACCAGCCTGAGCAAATCGGATATTGTTTCAATGGGAATGAACATGATTTCTTATCAGTTAGGCGATACCTGCGGCTTTCCATACGAACATCATACCAGTGATTTAAGCGGAGATTCGGAAGTACCGGTTACCCTGTCATGGAACGTTACCAGACTTCACGACTACCTCTTTGGCATAAAGAATTATAAGCCATCAGAAGGTGTGCAGCAGAGAAGTGCGTACATCGAAGAAGTCAGTGGTCTCAGCAAGGGAAGTGCAGTCAGCAAAGAAAATTACACGCTGAACGGAGAAGAAGCCGGAAAAAATGTAGATGACAATATCCCGGATGTTACGGAGACAGAGTCTGAGACGGAAACATCAACAGACAGCAGTGGAAATGATTCCTATGATGACTCCGGTTACAACGATTACAGCGACAGCTATAGTGATGATTATAATTATAGCGAAGAGTATTAAGTGTAAATATTTTTGCAAAAATACTTGCAAAATGAGCAATAATCATGTATAATGATAAAAGTCAGCAGTTTTACTGCTGACCGATGCTGGAATAGCTCAGTCGGTAGAGCACTTCACTCGTAATGAAGGGGTCGAGGGTTCAAGTCCCTTTTCCAGCTTGACAGAAAAAGCCCGGAAATACGGCAAAAAGAAGAGAAAGAGCATCCTGAAGGAGGGTGCTCTTTTTGGCATTTGGTTAACATTTGGTTAACGTTTTTTTATTTTGCCTGCTTTAACAGATCATCCAGAACAGAGGCGGCTTTGCGGTCAACGCTCTGTATTACCAGAGCGAGGATGCTATTTCTTATTTTCGAAGACAGCATTTGATCAAAGGTGCATATGTGTTACAAAGAAATTGACAAGATACTGAGGGATAACGGCTGGCATAACTCCCAGTCTCTCTCAAGAAAAGGAGTGATGATAAATGAAGTTAGTTTAGTTGCTTTGAATATGGATGTATATCTGGCATAGAGTCATAAACGGAAGTCTGAGTTGTATATATAGTAGAAAGAGTAATGGTAACGGGTCTCTTTGAGAATAATAAAACAGCAAAAAATTTTATTTGATATAATTCGATATATTTTTAAACTGGCTGTTGTGAGAATACAGAAAGCGAGCGATAACATGAAAATATTAATAACAGGTGCTCACGGTTTTGTGGGCAATCGCCTGATGCAGGATCTGCCTGATGCGGCTGCGGCACCATCCATGCGGGGCATGAACGAAGAACAGATCCGAAAGATCGTTGAGGAAAGTAAAGCGGAGATTATTATCCACACGGCAGCAATCTCGGATGTCGGGACGTGTGAAAAAAATCCGGAGGCATCTTATGAAGCGAATGTGCGTCTGCCATGGTTTCTTGCAAAAGCAGCGAAAAAACAAAAACTGATCTGCTTCAGCTCGGATCAGGTATACCGCGGATGTGCAGGTGAAGGACCATATAAGGAAGAAGATGCCGCGCCCTGCAATGTTTACGGCAGCCATAAGCTGGAGATGGAGCAGCGGGTTCTGGATGTGCAGCCGGATGCGGTGATGCTGCGGGCAGAGTGGATGTATGATTATCCGGCAGAGAGGTCAAATTATCTTCGCATGCTGCTAAATGAGAAGCAGGTTCTGACTTTTGGAAAACAGTATCGGGGAATCACTTATCTTCGTGAAGTTGCAGAAAATATGCCGAAGATTTTTATGCTTCCGGGAGGCGTTTACAATTTTGGAAGTGAAACGAAGCAGACGATGTATGATATCACCTGTGAAATGCTGCGATTCCTGAAAAGTGACAGGAAACCGGAAGAAGTGCCGCCGGCACATAATCTGTGGATGGACTGTCTAAAAGCAAAAGAACAGGGAATCCTTTTCAGTGATGTGGTGAACGGATTAAAACGATGTCTGAAGGATTATCATTTAGCAAAGGAATGAACATTTTCGAGGATGCCCATGGCGATACAAAAAGCACCTGTTATATCTTGTTCTGTAAGATATGACGGGTGCTTTTTAGAATGGCAGAGTTAAAAATCAAAGTGCAATGGAATGTCCGCTTTCATAAACCTGCCCATCGACAGAGAGGTAGATATCCCAGCTCCTGCCTTCCAGGCCAACCGGGGAAACCCAACCGGAAACGGTAACTTTTGTTGCATCGTCACCGGCAGTGCCGTACTGTGTCAGTGCATAGGCTTTTGTTTCCTCTCCACTTTTTAAGATCACATAAGCATCTTCCAGTGCATCAGAAGCTTTGTCGGTGGTGTAAGCACCTTTGAGAGAGAATTTCGCATCATCCAGAGTGAACTCCCATCCCTCCGGAAGCGCTGCGGCATCTTCAAGAGCTGCCGTGTAATCTGCGGTGGCAGTTTCGCCGAGTGTTCCAAGCAGCTCCCCTTTTGCGTTTACGTCAAGAGTGGCTCCTTCGGTATAGAGCGGCAGGCGGAGAGAACGGTAAGTCAGGGATGCGTAAGTGTCACCGGAGATCAGGATTTCGTAGGCGAGGCTGCCGTTTGATACCTGGTCGATGTGGGTGCGTTTGGTCAGTCCCTGTTTCATCATATCGGTAGGATAGTGATCGTAGCGGTTGTTTTCTTCGTCATAGAGGTTGGAACCGGCTGTGATCCAGAGCTGCTCTTTTGTGCCGTCAAGGGAAATCACACCGGAGATCCAGTCAGAATACCACTGCGGTCCACGTTCTTTTCCATACTCAAAGACCTGCTCGATCGTCATATCATCGGTATTGATGTGGTAAACGACAGCTCTGGAGTAGATATCATCGCCGGAAACACGGTTGTCGTTATCGCTTAATTTTACTTTTGCAGTACCATTGTCAAACATCATGATATCGCCGTTGTCCAGCATGGTGATCTGATGCTGTGCGTACTGCCACTCGAAATCAGCACCGGTCGGAGTGAAGAAATATTTCTCATCTACACCGTCCCAATCCGTAGGATCACCGAGAATCCAGGCAAGGGATTTGTCAGATTTGTTGATGGCGATGATCGCATCTTTATGGCGGGCAGAAAGCAGGACCAGATCATTTTTCTCATCGTACCACAGGGAATTATTATGGAACCAGTCAATCTCATCAGAACCGTCGGTTGCGATCGAAGCGGACTGTCCGTCTTCTTTGCCGATCACATCGGCAGCGTTAAATTCCCAGACAACCTCGCCGCTTTCACGGTCGATCTCGACCACGTAATCTTCTACGGTGGAAAGATCCGGACTGTCTCCGGCAACCAGCAGATTGCCGTCCGGCAGTTCCTGGAAATCATGGTGCATACCGCCCGGAATCATGTACTGGCGGTAAATCTTGCCGCTCAGATCGATTTCCTGAAGACCTGCTTTGTAGTACATACTTTTCAGAAGAAAAGAAGTCGGCATCATCAGATGACCATTCTGCAGTTGATGAACGCCAAGTACCCCTCCATCTGTGAAGTACCAGCGGATGTCACCGGCACTGTCCAGTGCATAGAGCATACCGGCAGAAGAGCAGACGAACGTCAGATTGGAGTAATCATAGGAAGAAGCATCACTCATAGCTGCCTCGATCGTGCCGACGCTGATCTCAGTCTTTTCTGTGGTAACTTCTACGGTTGTGGAAGTACCGTCCTCCAGTGTCAGGACCACTTCGGTCGTATCGCCATTATACAGCCCGTAGATCGGGACAAGATGATCCGTCGCAGCTTCGAAAGTTCCGGTAATGTCATCTTTTTCATCTTTTCCTTTGACGGTGACTGTGCCGCCAAGCTCTTTGTCTGTGTGGAAGGCAGCGACAGCAGTCAGCGGGGAATTTCCATAAGGATTGATGATCACATTTGGTTCTTCAAAAGAATATCCGGCAGCAGCCTCCTGCTGCAATGCTTCATCGATGCTGTCCTGCTGTGCGAACAGATCCGTTTTTTCGAGAGAAGCAAAGGAAGCGGAAGCGGTCGCTGCAGAGTCACTTTCAGAAGCTGTTTCCGAAGAAATGCTTTCTGTTTCACTGTTGTTTGCTGTTTCAGATGGCGAACCGGCGGAAGAGCAGCCGGCGAGCAGAGAAACAGTCAAAGTACAGACGCATAGACGGGATAAAAGCACTTTGTTTTTCATAAAGACACTCCTTGTATCATGATATTTGAGGCAAAAATGCCATAAGGATCACAGGTTCTTGTTTGAATTTCCGAAAAACAGTTACGGAAGATCCGGTAATTCACAGGAATAAGTTTCGGATTCAAACGGGTAAGATAAGGTAAGACCGGAAGCATCTTCTTTGATCTCGAAAGCGATCCAGCCTTCGTTGGAACCAAAGTTCAGCTTGGTACCTGCCATACGCGTCATGCCAAGATTGGTCAGGAATTCATCGTCAATACGGGTATATTCATTGCCGTCTTTATCAGTAAGCTTCAGAGAAGCCCAGTCGATGGCTTCCGTGCTGCCATCTTTGTTGATCTGCATTTTGATCAGATAATAAACGTTTCCGTTAGAAGCTTCCTTCAGATAATCGTTTGTCTCAACACCGGTGTAGCCAAGGTCTACACTGACGTTCTCCAGAGACTTGTTCTTTTCCAGTTTTTCTACAATAAACTGCCATCCGGCAACCGTGCTGTCGGAGATATCAGCGGCAGCTTCAGTTGCTGTCACATTTTCAGAAGATGCCTCGGTATCAGCAGCCTCAGATTCAGCAGCTGTCTCGGACTGGTCAGCAGTATCCGCAGCAGTTTCAGATTCAGCGGCACTTTCAGTTGCAACGACTGAATCGGCAGCAGAACGGGAAGAAGCAGTTGTACCGGCGTTGTCCAGATTTGTGCATCCGGTGAGTGCAGCAGCACCGATCAGGGAAGTACATAATAACATAGCAATCTTTTTCTTCATAATAAAAACCTCCAGAATAAAAATAGATGGTACGAAGTGTACGAAATATCTTAAAAATATCTTAATTTTTCTTGAGCCGAAGCTATTTTAACATAAGATATAGAAAAATGCTACGTTATAATAAGCAAAAAATGTGAGAAAAAAATGAATCATTAATTTATACGATATCTTTTGAATTTAACAACAAAATATAAAAAAAGTGAAAAAAACATAAAGTTGTTGACAGAGATACAGGCTGGTGATATATTCTCGTTGAACAAATGTTGAATGAAAATCAGAATCGGTAAATGACAAAAATGGTCAATAAGGTTATCAGGAGGTGTGAAAATGAGCTGCCGGGAGGTAAAAAATCAGAGACAGGAGCAGGCAGCCGCAACCAGAAAAAAGCTGCTGGCATCTGCACAGCATCTGTTTGCGCAAAATGGTTATAATGGGACGACAGTGCGGATGATCAACCGCAGTGTAGATCTGGCAGACGGGCTGCTGTACCACTATTTTCCAGGGGGAAAGAAAGAAATTTTCAAAGAAGTGATCACCGGTAATATGCAGGAAATGTTTCGGGAGCTTCAAAAGCCGGAAAAGCAGGATGTATACGAAAAACTGCCGCTGGATGCGGCTCTGGATGCAGCCTATATCAATTTTATGACGGTGATTGATGAACATCTCGAATTCATCCGTATGATGATGAGGGAAAATAAAGTACGGGAGTTTATGACTGAGGACGAGATCCGGGCTATCTGGAAAAACAGGATTCCGTGGCTTCCGACACTTCTGCGAAGAAAAATGGAAGCAGGAGAGGTCAAAGAGATTGATTTTGAGATGGCGGCACTTTCTGTAAATTCCATTTTAATGCATTATGTGATGAAACGCGTTGCCGATACCGGACGCAGTACGCTGGATGATCAGGCATGGAGAAAACGTATGATCGATTATCAGGTGAGTGTCTGGTCCGTGGAAAAACAGCCGGAAAATGAAAAAGAGCAAGAATAAAAAATTACCGGAAAAAATTTGGAAGGTAAAGAAGAAAGAAAGGTGAATCATATGTGGCATTTGTTGAAAGATATGCGAAAGAAGGACAAAGGACTTGCGTTTCTTGCAATTCTTCTGATCGCAGGTCAGGTGTTTCTGGATCTGAAACTGCCGGACTACACAAAAGAAATCACCGTTCTGGTCAGTTCTGAAAGCAATGTGATTTCAGATTATCTGTTATCAGGCGGAAAAATGCTGGCATGTGCACTTGCAAGTGCATTGCTGGCAGTGATCGTCGGCTATATGGCGGCAAGAATTGCCGCTGATTTCAGTTATGATGTCAGAGGAAAAGTATTTCAAAAGGTATCAGATTTTGGAACGGGTGAGATCAGTAAATTTTCTACTGCGAGTCTGATCACACGTACGACAAACGATATCACACAGATCCAGATGCTTGTAGCCCTCGGGCTTCAGGTGATGATCAAAGCACCGATCATGGCAATATGGGCAATTGTGAAAATCGTCGGAAAGAGCTGGCAGTTATCCGTTCTGACGGCATCAGCAGTCGTGCTGATCATGGCCGTGATCGGAACACTGATGGCGGTGCTGCTTCCGAAATTCAAAACGGTACAGAAGCAGGTTGATGATGTCAACCGTGTGACACGTGAGAATCTGACCGGACTGAAGGTGGTCCGTGCATTCAATGCCGAAAAATATCAGGAAGACAAATTTGAAACCGTGAATGATAATCTGATGAAGACGCAGATGTTCACCATGCGTGGCATGGCATTTCTGTTTCCGGTCATGATCTTTGTACAGAGTGCATTATCTCTTGGCATTTACTGGCTGGGAGCCAAACTGGTTGATGACATTTCAATCCCCTTAAACGGAACAATGACAGAAATATTTACGGTCATCGGTTCAAGGGCGGACATGCTTGGTGATGTGGTGGCATTTAACTCCTATGCCCTGTATGTAGTTATGGCATTTGTGCTGCTTCTTATGATTTTTGTCATGCTTCCACGGGCACAGGTTTCTGCAGGCCGTATTAATGAAGTGCTGAACTCAGATATCGCAGTCAGAGAAGGAAAAGATGATGGCAAAGGGACAGAAAAAACAGGCAGCATCGTATTTCATGATGTTTCTTTCCGTTATCCGGAAGCCGCAGAGAACTGTCTGGAGCACATCAGTTTTCAGGTGGAGAAAGGTGAGACGCTTGCCATCATCGGTGCGACAGGCTCCGGAAAATCGACGCTGGCAGCTCTGGCAGCACGACTTTACGATGCCAGTGAAGGAGAAGTGCTGATCGATGGTAAAAACATAAAGGAATACAGTTTCCGCGGACTGTATGATAAAATGGGATATGTTACACAAAAAGCGGTTCTCTTCTCTGATACGATCGAAGGAAATATTGCTTTTGGCCAGGCAGAACATGAGATCACGGAAGATGATGTGAAAAAAGCAGTCAATATCTCCCAGGCAAAGGAATTTATTGATAAAATGGAAGAAGGTCTTTACAGCCATATCGCACAGAGCGGAGGCAATGTTTCAGGAGGTCAGAAACAGAGGCTTTCTATTGCCCGTGCGATCGCCAGAAATCCGGAGATCCTGATTTTTGATGATTCGTTTTCAGCCCTGGATTATAAAACAGATAAAGAACTGCGAAGAAGACTTTCCACCGACCTGAAAGGTACTACCTGCGTGATCGTGGCACAGCGTATCGGAACGATCCGCCATGCCGATAAGATCATCGTACTTGATGACGGAAAGATGGCAGGTATCGGAACTCATGAAGAACTGATGAAAAACTGTGAAGTTTATCAGGAAATTGCTTTATCTCAGCTTTCAAAAGCGGAACTTGCGTAAAGGAGATGCGGAATCATGCATAAAAAAAGACAAAAACCAAAGAATCTGAAAGCCGCATTGAGCAATCTGTTCTCTTACTGCAAAAAAGAAGCAGGTATCATTTTATTTGCACTGATCATGGCGGCATCAGGTGCAGTTCTGACGATCGCAGGACCGAATCAGATCAGTAAGATAACAGATTATATATACAATGGACTGACCGGCGGGATTTCCAGCGAGGCCGTCCAGGAAGACATCCAGAAACAGATCCAGTCCGGACAGATAAACATCATGGACTATCTGCCGGAGGGAACCGATCCGTCAAGTATTGATTTTCAGAATCTCGACCTGACGGACAAAAACTCCGAGCTTGCACAGAATATCATGAACAACATCCGTTTGAGCGATGAGTTCCGGGCAGCCCATCAGGATGACGGCATCGATATGAACGGCATCTTCAAAGTGGCAGTTTTTCTTCTCGGACTGTATCTGATCAGTGCCCTGTGCAGTTTCTCACAGCACTTTATCATGGCAACGGTGACACAGAAACTTTCCAAGCGTATGCGCAGAGACATTGACGGAAAGATCAACCGCCTGCCACTGAAGTATTTCTCAGAACATTCATATGGGGATGTGCTCTCCCGTGTGACGAACGATGTGGACACGATCGGTCAGGCATTTTCTAACAGCCTTGCAGCGATCGTATCCTCAGCGGCACAGTTTATCGGCTGTCTGATCATGATGTATTACACCAACTGGATCCTCGGAACGACCACTGTTGTGTCCACACTGCTTGGTCTGGTGCTGATGGTGCTGATCATGAAACACTCCCAGCGGTACTTCACCGACCGCCAGAGAAGCCTTGGTGAGCTGAACGGCTACATCGAAGAAATGTATGCCGGTCATGATGTGATCCGTATTTCCGGAGCAGAGGAACAGGTCAGAGAACGTTTCGAAAAATTAAACGGAGCTGTCAGGACGGCAAACTATAAATCACAGTTCTTATCCGGACTGATGCAGCCGCTGATGACTTTTATCGGAAACTTTGGATATGTAGCAGTCTGCATCATCGGTGCCCTGCTTGTTATGAAAGGTCAGATCACTTTTGGTGTGATCACGGCATTCCTGATCTATGTGCGTCTGTTTGAACAGCCGCTGCGTCAGATTTCACAGGGTATGACAAACATCCAGTCTGCAGCAGCTGCTTCTGAGCGGGTTTTTGAGTTCCTTTCCGAAGAAGAGCTGGAAGATGAGTCTGCAAAGATGGCAAATATAGAAGAAGTCAAAGGTGATGTGGTATTTTCACATGTAAAATTTGCTTATCCGAGTGTGCCGGACAAAGAAATCATCCACGATTTCTCCGTCCATGTAAAACCAGGACAGAAGGCAGCCATTGTCGGTCCGACCGGTGCCGGAAAAACGACGCTGGTCAACCTGCTGATGCGTTTCTTTGAACCGACCGGCGGCAGCATTACGATTGACGGTGTGGATACAAAAGATATGACAAGAGAAAATGTTCACAGAAAATTCGGCATGGTGCTTCAGGACACCTGGCTGTTCGAAGGAAGCGTTCGTGAGAATCTTCTATATAATAATGACAACGTATCCGAAGAAACGATGATAAGTGCCTGCAGGGCGTGCGGCATCCACAGCTTTATCAAAGCACTGCCGCAGGGGTATGATACCATTTTAACAGACAATACTTCGATTTCAGCCGGACAGAAACAGCTGCTCACGATTGCAAGGGCAATGATCCAGAACAGTCCGATGCTGATTCTTGATGAGGCAACCTCAAGTGTTGATACCAGAACAGAGCTTCTGACACAGCGGGCAATGGATCAGCTGACACAGAAACGTACCAGTTTTGTGATCGCACACAGACTCTCTACGATCAGGAATGCAGATATCATTCTGGTTATGAAAGACGGCGATATTGTAGAGCAGGGAAATCATGAAGAACTTCTGGCAAAAGGCGGATTCTATGCAGATCTGTATACCAGCCAGTTTGAACAAAGTGAGGTGCGGGCATAATGAGAGGAAAAACGATCGTAATTGACAGAGAATATGGAAGCGGCGGCCGTGAGGTCGCAAAGCTTCTCTCAGAGAAACTTGGAATCCCGTTTTATGACGGTGAACTGCTGGTGCTTGCCAGCGAAAAATACGGCATCGACCTTGGCATGATGAAAGATTACGATGAGAAACGTATGGGAAGCATCCTGTACAGCATTGCCATGGCAACCAGTTATGCCTCTGATTTTGATAAGATCACAAAACCATATGAGATTTATGAAGCACAGGCAAAAGTCATGCGTCAGCTGGTGTCCGAAGGACCGTGTATTTTTCTTGGAAGATGTGCAGCTGAAATTTTGAAAGATAAAACAGAGCTTTTAAATGTCTTTATCTACAGCAGCGACCAGCATGCAAAAACAGAACGCATCATAAGAGTGGATGGTGTTGCACAGAGCAATGCAGTCACGGAATTACATAAAAGAGATGTCCAGCGGGGCAATTATTATCATTATTTTTCAAAAAAAACCTGGGGTGACCGTAATCATTATGACCTTTGCCTGAATACCGCAGAATTAGGTTATGAGAAAGCGGCAGAGATCCTGGCAGCTGCCGCAAAATAAGACTTCATTTATCAGTGACGGGATATGGTCTTGCATCTGATATGGCTTTCAGCGGATGAAAGAAGTTCCAGATGAGAAATTGTTGCCTTTACATTACTCTGCTTTTTGTATATAATATAGCTGTAAGTTCATACTAACAAGAAAAGAAAAGGAGGCAATAAAATTATGAAAATTTTGTTTTTTGGTGCGAAAAGTTATGACATAAAATCTTTTGATGCTTATCTGGACAAAGAAGAATACAAAGATCTGGATGTTGTATACATTGAGCCGAATCTTACTCCTCAGACAGCAATGCTGGCTGCCGGTTACGAAGCCGTGTGCGCATTCGTAAATATGGACTTGAGTGCGGAGACAATCGATATTTTAAATACATGCAAGGTAAAACTGATCCTGATGCGTTGTGCAGGCTTCAACAACGTAGACCTTGAGCGGGCAAAAGGCTACGGCATGACCGTCACACGCGTACCGAGCTACTCACCGGAAGCAGTCGCAGAGCATGCGATGGCACTGGCTCTGACGGCAAACCGCCACACGCACAAAGCGTACATCAAAGTACGTGAGAACAACTACAGCCTGAACGGACTGATGGGTGTCAACTTCTACAAAAAGACGGCAGGTATCGTCGGAACAGGAAAAATCGGTGCTGCGATGGCACGTATCTGCCACGGCTTTGGCATGAGAGTACTCGGCTATGATATGTACCCGAATAAAGATCTGGATTTCGTGGAATATGTAGATCTGGATACTTTGCTTTCGCAGTCTGACCTGATCTCCCTTCACTGCCCATTGATGGAAGAGACACATCACATGATCAACATTGACACGATCCAGAAAATGAAAGACGGTGTGATCCTGGTCAACACTTCAAGAGGCGGCCTGATCAAGACGGACGATCTGATCCAGGGAATCCGTGAGAATAAATTCTTTGCCGTTGGTCTGGATGTATACGAAGAAGAGAACGGTTCTGTTTACGAAGATATGTCCGAGACGATCCTGGAGCATTCTACCGTTGCAAGACTGTTATCCTTCCCAAATGTTATGGTGACATCACATCAGGCATTTTTTACCGAAGAAGCACTGGCAGCGATCAGTGAAGTGACACTGGATAATGCCATGAGTTATCTGAAAGGCACACCAAACGGAAATGAACTTTAAAAGAAGTAACAAAAACAGGAATAGCGCATGAACAGATCCAAGGGTGGAATTCTTACATAGGAATTCTGCCCTTTTTTTGATGTAAAGGGCAAAATGGAAAATATTTCACTGGAATATGGCAGGAAAGCATGGTATACTTGAAAACAGCGTAGCTGTGAAAACAAGGAACAGGTACAGCACAAATTTGCAATCAAGGAGGATCTGAATGGGAGATTTTAAAGAATGGTTATCAGATAACCTGCGTTATTTCCTGGTCGGTGTTGTTGTGATACTGATCATCGGGGGTTCAATCCTGGGACTGAAGATTTATTCATCTGCAGTCAACGGAAAAGATGAGCCGGCTTTGATCCAGAAAAATACACAGGCACAGACAGAGAGCAAAAAGGAAACGGAGACAAAGAAAGAAACAGAAAAAGCAACAAAGAAACAGACCGAAAAAGAGACGAAAAAACAGACGGAGAAAACGACCGAAAAGGCTGCGGAAAAGACAACGGAAAGTCAGGCAGCTTCTTCAGACCAGACTCCGGACGGAAATGCTTCAGATGACAGCAGTTCGCATGGTGATGGATCTGAACAGAACGGTGATACATACGGCGGCAACGATTACGATTACAATTATGATGGTTCTCAGCAGGCAGAGGTGATCTCACAGGAGACAGAAGCACCGCAGCCACAGTATATGACAATCAACGCGGCATGTTACATGCGTTCTTATCCGGACTATGGGGACAATATCATCGGTCAGTTTGATGCAGGTACAACGGTACAGTTCCTGGCAGATGAAGGTGGCTGGTACAAGGTTTCCGTAAATGGTCAGACAGGCTATATAGGAGCAAGATTTTTTAACTGATAAACAAAAGCGAAAGGGAGAGCGAAACAATGAAGAAAAAAGTATTAGCAGCAGTACTTATAGCAGCAGTAAGTATGTCTATGGCAGGATGCGGAAGCAAACAGGCGGCATCCACAGATGGAGGAAGTAAGACAGAGAGTGAAGCAGGAAGCAATGCGGCAGCAGATTCAGGTGAAAAGAAAACACTGCGTGTCGGCATGGAATGTGCCTATGCACCGTACAACTGGACACAGAGCGATGATTCCAACGGAGCCGTTCCGATTTCAGGATCTTCTGATTATGCATATGGCTATGACGTTATGATGGCAAAACACATCTGTGACGAGCTTGGCTGGAATCTGGAGATCGTAAAGATGGACTGGGACAGCCTTCCGACATCCGTAAGTTCCGGAGCCATCGACTGTGCGATCGCAGGACAGTCGATCACAGCAAAACGTCTGGAATCCGTAGATTTCACAGATCCGTACTATTACGCATCCATTGTGACACTGGTAAAAAAGGACGGACCATATAAAGATGCAAAAGGTCTGGCAGACTTAAAAGGAGCAACCGCTACTTCTCAGATCAATACGGTATGGTATGACACCTGCCTCGACCAGATCGAAGATGTAAACAAACTGCCGGCTTATGAGACAACCGGAACCATGCTGGTATCTCTGGAATCCGGAGCCTGTGACCTGATCTGTACCGATCAGCCGACTGCAATGGCAGCATGCGTGGCTTATCCGGATATGGAAATGCTCGATTTTTCATCTGCAGATGACAACTATCAGGTATCTGACGAAGAGATCAACATCGGTATTTCTGTAAAGAAAGGCAATCAGGAACTGGTTGATGAGATCAACAGCGTTCTCACCAAGATGACAAAAGAAGATTATGAACAGATGATGAACGAGGCGATCTCCGTACAGCCATTGTCTGAATAAGCAGAACCGGGAGGAAGTATATTATGAGCAGTACTTTGCCAACAGACTACTGGGCGAGAGTCGTTTATCTGATCACACACTACAGTGCGTCTTTTCTGCGCGGAGCAGGAAGCACACTGCTGATCGCCCTGGTGGGAACCCTGGTCGGATGCCTGATCGGTTTTGCAGTCGGTATCGTGCAGACTATTCCGGTGTCCAGACAGGATTCTGTCATCAAAAGAGCCCTGCTTTATATCGTAAAACTGATCCTGAACATCTACGTGGAAGTATTCCGCGGAACACCTATGATCGTTCAGGCAATGTTTATTTACTTTGGTGCCATGCAGTACCTCGGCATTACCATGGGTATGTGGTTTGCCGCATTCTTTATCGTGTCGATCAATACCGGAGCCTACATGGCAGAGACCGTGCGGGGCGGTATCTTATCGATCGATCCGGGACAGACCGAAGGAGCAAAAGCCATCGGTATGACACACTTTCAGACCATGTTGTATGTTATTTTCCCGCAGACACTCAGGAATATCATTCCGCAGATCGGCAACAACCTGATCATCAACATCAAGGACTCATCTGTTCTGTCTGTTATTGGTGTTATCGAGCTGTACTATGCGGCAAAACAGACTGCCGGTGCTTATTACTGGTGGTTTGAGGCGATGACCGTAGCGATGATCCTTTATCTGATCATGACCTTTGTCTTCTCAAGACTCTTGCGTTTCTGGGAGTCCAAGCTGGACGGACCGGCAAGTTTTGACCTGGCAACGACCGATCAACTGGCACATACGAGCGGAAATTACAGCTATCCGGGTGACGGAAGCTTTGATAAAGAGCGAAATATCGAAACAGATGTGAACGGAGGGAGAGACAAATGAGTAAAGAGGCGATTCTGGAAGTAAAACACCTGTCCAAATCTTTTGGAGCCAATGCCGTTCTCAAAGACATTGATTTTGTCGTGCATCCGGGCGATGTGACATCGATCATCGGTTCTTCCGGTTCCGGTAAATCGACCCTGCTGCGCTGTATCAACCTTCTGGAGACACCGACATCCGGTGATGTGGCATTTCATGGGGACAGTGTGGTGGATAAAAAGGTCAATGCAGCCGCATACCGTGCAAAAGTCGGTATGGTATTTCAGTCCTTTAACCTGTTCAACAACATGTCTGTTCTTGAGAACTGTATCATCGGACAGACAAAAGTGCTGAAGAGAAACAAAGAAGAAGCAAAAGAAAAGGCCATGCAGTATCTGACCAAGGTCGGCATGAATCCATACATTAACGCAAAGCCTCGTCAGCTTTCCGGCGGACAGAAGCAGCGTGTGGCGATCGCACGTGCCCTGGCGATGGAACCGGAGATCCTGCTCTTTGACGAACCAACTTCCGCACTGGATCCGGAGATGGTCGGAGAAGTGCTGGAAGTTATGCGCGGACTGGCAGACGAGGGTATGACTATGCTGGTCGTTACACATGAGATGGCATTTGCACGAGATGTTTCCAACCATGTGGTATATATGGCAGATGGTATTATATGTGAAGAAGGCACTCCGGCAGATATTTTCGAAAATCCGCAGAATGCAAGGACGAAAGATTTCCTGGCAAGATTTCGTGCAAAATAATACAAAAAGAAAAGCTCTCAGGCAATGTCACAGAAGACAAAGCCGGAGAGCTTTTTATTTATCAGGAGAAGACTTGCGCTTCTTTCATCTGAAAAGCTGGAAAATCGTAATTGTATCAAGATTTCTCGTAGGCAAGGCGAGGATCACCGTTTGCAAGATGGATGATGCCGCATTTGCGGAAGCCGTTTTTTTCAAGAACGTGCTGCATGACCTTGTTGTCGTGGTGTGTATCAATGCGAAGATGAGAAATCTGAGGTTCACAGAAATCCAGAACTTTTCGGAAAAAACCATGAACAGTGCCATCACTGGCAACGATGTGGATCACACCGTAAGGAGAATCGGATAACCAGTCTCCATCTTTGATATGGGCATAGGTCAGATCGTTTTCAAGGGCAAAATAGAAACATCCGTGAATCTGGCTGCCATCTGCCAGATCCGTAAGGACAAACAGTTTCTGCGAATGGATATGTTCTCTGAGCAGTTCAGAAGAAGGATGTCCGTCTGCCCACTGTGTCGGGTTTCCCGTCTTTGCCATAAAAGACCGGGCGAAGGAATAAATATCCAGGATGGCAGGAAGATCATCCAGAACAGCATTTCGTATCATAGTAACCTCCTCAAATAAATATATAATGATGATGAAATAAATATGGTAAAGCATAAAAATACATGGTATAGTAATTAAATTAGAGAAACTCTGCAAAATTTACCTGCAAAAATCTCAGATACAGAAAATAATTACAAATGATAGCACGAAAGTACAGAATTGTAAAGAGAGTACGAGGTATACAGGAAGATGCTTCGGCGGCACATAACTACGGCGGAAGCGGCCTGGGTATGGCGATCGGAGAACAGCTCTGTATCAGAAATAAAATTTTATAAGAAAAATAATACTGCGCTATGTATATCTTGTGCAGCGATGAAAGGATTGGGACATGGACAGCAGAGAATATCTGAACTATGTTTTAGATAAACTGAAGGAGCGCATTTTCAAACTGGATGATGCAATCCTTCAGGGTCAGAAAGAAATTGAAAACATGCATGAGTATTACTGGGAAAACTATACGGAGATGGACCAGTATGGCTATGAGGATTTTGATAATCAGCAGGCATTGTTAGGTCAGGTCAATGCCAATCAGGAAAAATTGGATCTGCGTCGGCGTTTCCGCAAAATGCTCGATTCGCCGTTTTTCGGACGCGTAGATTTTGTGTACGATGGGGAAGAAGAGGCAGAGACTTTTTATATCGGTATCGGCAATTTCTCCAGAGAATCAGGGAAGCTTCCGCTGGTCTATGACTGGAGGGCACCGGTATCCAGTCTGTTTTATGATTATGATAAGGGAGAAGCTTATTACGATGCACCGGCAGGACGTATGGAGGGAGAAGTGCTCTCCAAATGGCAGTACAAGATTCGCGGCGGAAAGATGATCTATGCGTTTGAGAGCGATGTCAAGATTGATGATGAGGTACTCAAGCAGGAGCTTGGAAGCCACGGCGATGTCAAACTGAAAAACATTATCAAGACGATCCAGAAAGAACAAAATGCGATCATCCGCAATACAAAAGATCGGATCCTGGCAATCCAGGGGGTAGCCGGAAGCGGTAAGACTTCTGTGGCACTGCACCGTATTGCTTATCTGCTTTATCATGACCGGGAGAACCTGAAGTCTTCAAACGTGCTTGTGCTTTCCCCAAACGGTGTGTTTTCAGATTATATTTCCCATATTCTGCCGGAGCTTGGCGAGGAAAATATCCGCGAGATGAGTTTTGACATGTTTGCTTATAAAGAACTTCAGGATACGGTCAGCGATTGTGAGGATCACTGTGATCAGATCGAACGGGAACTGCACACTTCAGAAGCCGCGGAAAGTTTCCGGCAAAAGCAGTCAATCGATTTTGTTTTGCAGTTAAATGAATTTGTGCTGGGTCTGGAGGATCGTCTGATGCGTTTTTCGGATCTCAAATACAAAGGGATGCAGAAAAGTGAACGCCAGCTTACAGAACTTTTTTATTATCGATTTCCGGACATTCCGCTGCTGGAGCGTATGCAGGCCGTGATGGATTATGTGGTGGATGAATACGAGACGCTGATCGGCCGGAATCTGGGCGATGACGAGGTGGAGCTTGTGCGGGGCAGATGTAAAAAGATGTACCGCAGCACAGATCTCTATGTGCTTTATAACTGGTTCTTAAAAGAATACGGCTACGCTGCCTTGCCGCAGGTTTCTTATGAGAAGCGGATTCTGAAATATGAGGATGTTTATCCGATATTATATCTGAAATACCTTCTGAAAAGCAGACGTACAGATCATAACATCCGCCATCTGGTGATCGATGAGATGCAGGATTATTCTTATATGCAGTATCTGATCCTGGATAAGATGTTCTCCTGCAAGATGACGATCCTCGGGGACAAAGCGCAGACCATGGAGGAGGATACACGCGATGTCTTAAGTTTCCTGCCACGTGTGTTCGGCCGCGGTATCCGAAGGATCAACATGAACAAGAGTTATCGAAACACCATGGAGATCGCAGCGTATGCCAATAACATCTCGGACGTGTCGGATATGGAACTGTTTGAGCGTCATGGAAAACCGGTGGAAGAGCAGAACTTTGCAGACCGGATTGCGGCACTGGAAGCAGTTCTTGAAAAAATGCGTCTGGAAGAATTTGAAACGGCCGCTGTGATCGAGATGACACAGGAGCGCGCCGAAGAAAGTGCTGTCTATCTGAAAAAGCGGATGGAAGAACTTGGCATGGATACAAAGAATCGCTTTTCCTGCGTAGACCGTGACAGCACTCAGTTTAAAAAAGGACTGACCGTCACGACCTTCTATCTTGCAAAAGGACTGGAGTTTGACCAGGTATTTGGAATTTATGAGAAAAACGATAATACACCGTTGCACCGCCAGGCGAAGTATATCTGTGCCACAAGAGCGCTGCATGAGCTTTACATGTTTGAAATAGAGGAGAAGCGTTATGAATAACTGGAAATTTTATGGCGCACTCCTTTTCGGTGCGGCAGCACTGCTGCTTCTTGGTTATTTTCTGAAAAGGCTTCTGGAGAGGAATTATTTTCCCTATGAGCGTCAGCCGATCCTGACCAAGAGAGAGTATGCCTGTTATCTGCTCCTGAAAAAGGAAGCCGACCGTCATCATTGTCTGATCTGCCCAAAAGTGGGACTGAAAGATCTGATGCGGGTATATGATAAACAGCATTATATGAAGTATTTTTATAAGATTTCTCAGAAACATGTGGACTTTGTAATCTGCGACCGTAATCTGAACGTACTGTTTGCACTGGAATTAGATGATGCCAGTCATGATACACAGGAAGCGAAGAGACGTGACAAATTTAAAGACAAAGCCTTTAAAGCGGCAGATCTGCCGCTCAAAAGGCTGCGCAGTTTTAATGAACGTTCGGTTGCGGAGCTGTTCCGCGGTCTCTGAGCTGAGCTTCTCTTTCTGTCCTGGAAAAGACACAGCCACAGTAATCCTGGCGGTATAAGCCATAGAGAGCGGACAGTTCTACCGATCGTTTATAACCGTTTTTCTTTTTGAAATCGGAAGGAAGCCATGGGATACCATAAGTATCGCCAAGCTCCTGTCCGATTTCGTTTAATTTCCGGGCATTTTTCAGAGGACTGATGGAGAGCGTGGTGCAGAAATAATCAAAGCCCTGTTCTTTTGCAAGCTTTGCGGTCTGATCAAGACGCAGGCGGTAACAGCGAAAACAGCGTTCTCCGCCTTCTGGAACCTGTTCCAGTCCTTTTGCCATCTCATAGAAACGTTCTTTGTCAAAATCCCCTTCGAGAAACGAAACCGGATATTTCTGTGGAATCTGACGGATCAGATTTTGCTGTTCCTTTACACGGTGGCGGTATTCCTCATCCGGATAGATATTAGGATTATAGTAAAATACCGTGATCTTAAAAAAATCTGATAAATATTCGATCACATAACTGCTGCAGGGAGCGCAGCAACTGTGAAGAAAAAGAGAAGGAACGATGCCGTCCTGCTGTTTTTTGTTCAGGATCTCTTCCAGCTCTTTCTGGAAATTTCTTTTATTTGCCATAGCAGCTCATCCTTTCTGGCATGTTTTGGTTCATCACGTAAAGCATAGCACAAACCGGAAAAACAGACAATCCATACAGAAGCATTTTTGCAGTGGATTTCATAAGATAAAGCAGAACAAGAAGAAGGAGGATAAGATGTCTAAGCTGTTGGAAGCTGAGCATGTCAGTTATGCCTATCACAGCATGGGCGGTGAGATAGAGACGCTTGCAGATATTTCCTTTTCCATAGAAGAGGGGGAATTTACAGCAGTAGTAGGACCGAGTGGATGTGGAAAATCAACACTGCTCTCTCTGATCTGCGGTCTGCTGAAGCCGGAACAGGGCGAAATCCGTTTTGCAGGGAAAAGCGTAGAACAGGAAAAAGAACGCATTGGATATATGCTGCAGAAAGACTATCTGTTTGAATGGAGGGACATTTACAGCAATGTGCTGCTGGGGCTGGAAATTCAGAAAAAAAAGAACAGATCTTATATCGGGCATGTCGATCAGATGTTAAAAGATTATGGTCTGTGGGAATTTCGGAAGGCAAGACCGTCCCAGTTGTCCGGCGGTATGCGGCAGAGGGCGGCACTGATCCGGACGCTGGCACTGCAGCCGGAGCTGCTTTTGCTGGATGAACCGTTTTCTGCGCTGGATTATCAGACAAGACTTTCTGTTTGTGAAGATATTTACAAAATCATAAAAAAAGAACAGAAGACAGCGATTCTGGTAACGCATGATCTGTCAGAGGCGATCAGCATGGCAGATCGGATCCTGGTTCTTGGAAAAAGACCGGCAGAGATCAAAAAAGAAGTGAAAATCTGTTTTGATCTGAAAGAGCGTACCCCGATGAAGGCACGCAATGCACCGCAGTTTAAAGATTATTTTAATCTGATCTGGAAGGAGCTGAATGAGTATGCGTGAACCTTCTGCTGCACAGAAAAAGTATCTGAAAATGGAAAGAAAAAAAAGGCGCACGGTGATTTTTATGCGTCTTTTTCTGTTCTTGGCATTTCTGCTGATCTGGGAGCTGGCAGCGGAGCTTAAGTGGATCGACAGCTTTATCTTCAGCAGCCCATCCAGGGTTTTTTTGACAGCCCTTGAGATGGCAAAAGATGGAACACTGTTTCTTCATATCCGGGTTACGCTGATGGAGACACTGGTCAGCTTCGCTTTGGTGGTGATAAGCGGCATCCTGATTGCAGTACTTTTGTGGATGCTCCCAACCGTGTCAAAGATCCTGGAACCATCTCTGGTCGTGCTGAACAGCCTGCCAAAATCAGCGCTTGCACCACTTCTGATCGTCTGGCTGGGAGCCAATGTAAAAACGATCATTCTGGCAGGAATGTCGGTGGCAGTGTTTGGAACGATCCTGAATCTGTACACCTGTTTTTCACAGATTTCTCCGGAAAAAGAAAAACTGATCTATACCCTGGGCGGTACGAAGAAAGATACTCTTTTAAAGGCAGTGCTGCCAGGGACGATCCCGAATATTCTCAGTATCATGAAGGTCAACATCGGTCTGTGCCTGGTAGGGGTTGTGATCGGTGAGTTCATCGGTGCACGGTGTGGTCTTGGTTATCTGATCATTTATGGTTCCCAGGTATTTAAGCTGGACTGGGTGATCATGTCGATCGTGATCCTCTGTGTGATCGCTATGCTTTTGTATACCCTGCTTGGCAGGCTGGAACATGTCTGCCAGAGACAGAATTAAGAAGATTTGCGGTATTTTTTCCGGTATTCGGCCGGGGAAAGTCCGGTTTCATTTTTAAACATTCTGGAAAAACCGGAAAAGTTGGAGTACGAAAGAGAAGAAGCGATCTCACTGATACTCTGGCTGGTTTCTGTCAGGCGGTATTGAGCTTCCTGAAGCCGGACCTCGGATAAATAATCACTGATGCGTTTACCGGTTTCTTTTTTGAAGATTTTGGCGAGGTAATCGGGACTTAAAAAGACCTGTGCGGCAAGTTCCTCGCGTGTAAGACTTTTGTCCTCTTTTATCAGTTCCAGAATCTTACGCACAATGCAGGCAGATTTTTCAGTATCATCGGTATCGCTGACTGCTTCTATGGCAGCAGAGGCCTGTTCCAGCAGAAAATCGCTTTGCCTCTGAAATGTAAGATAATTGCCCTCTGTGCCGGAGAGAACCTGAAGCGGAGCAGCGAATTTCTGGCAGAAAAAGCTTATCACATCGTTGCAGTGTTTCTGACAGAGTTTTTTGTCGGAAAACAGTTCCGGTGAAAGAAAGGAAAGGAAAAAGCAGGGTTTGAGTTCGATCGCCGGGGGACATCCGGGATTTTGCATAAAAAGTTCATTGAGTGCATTTTTGATGCAGTAGGACAATACACCAAGGTCGGTATCTTCAGAGGGCAGCGAAACAATATAGAACAAAGTGGGAACAAAACAGGCATCCTTATCAAAAAAGACATGGTTTCTGGATGCATCCCACAAAATATAATCGGCATCGCTGTTCTGGTAGGAGCCGTTTACAAGCTGAAGCCAGAAATGTTCCGAAGCCAGAAGGCGTTCTGCAGGCTGAGGCGCTGAAAGGGTTCGGTTCAGTTTCCGGCGGTTTTCGATCTGACGGATAGCTTCGGTAACAGACTGGCGGATCTCCGTGACATCAAATGGTTTCAGAAGATAAGCGAACGCATGATAGGAGATCGCTTCTTTGGCAAAAGAAAAATCCGAATGGCAGGTCAGAAACAGGAACATGATATCAGGATGGTGTTCTGACAGCCAGCGTGCAAAATCCAGACCGGTGCCATTTGGCATTTCAATGTCGCAGATCACGATCTGGATGCCGGATTCTTCACAGATCTGCTCGGCTCTGCGGATATTGCCGCAGGAAAAAACCTGATCAATGCCAAGCGACTTCCAGTCGATGGCATGCTCAAGTGCTTCAAGTGCAAATGCTTCGTCGTCTACAAGCAGTAAATTCATAGGTGTATACTTCCTTTCATCTATTCTGTTTCGGAAAATGCAGGGGCAGAAGCTGGATGCATCTGCGGCAGGAGCAGGATTATTTTTGCTCCGCCTTCCGGACGATTTTCAAATTTCAGAACGTAATGATCTCCATATATATAAGAAAGTCTCTGTTTGACATTGCGGATGCCGATATGTTTTTCACCTGCTTTCCGGGAAGGTGCTTCTTCTTTTGAAAGCAGTTCAAGTGCTTCTGATGAAAAACCAGGTCCGTTATCTTCGATGGTCAGTGACAGATAAGTCTGTTCTTCCTTTTGGACAGGCATGGCGGTGATGCTGATTTCCATAGGAGAAGATTCGGAACAGCCATGCTTGAAAATATTTTCCACAAAGGTGTGCAGTGTCAGTACCGGGATCTTCATTTTTTTGGCATCCGGATCGATCCGGAACTGCTGGTGCAGGTCGTTCTGGAAACGGATCTGCTGGATATGCAGATAATTTTTTACATGCGTAAGCTCTTCTGATAAAACAACCATACTGTCCGAACTCTTGAACAGGTAGCGGAAATACTTCATCAGAGTAGAAGAAAAATCAACGATCAGCTCCGAACGTCCGCTCAGTCCCAGACTGTAGATCAGATTCAGGCAGTTTAGAAAGAAGTGCGGTTTGATCTGAAGGGTAAGGTACTGAAGCTCGGCATAGACACGGTTCAGTTTTTCTTCGTAAATCTGCAGTTTCAGGTCATGGATCTGGCTGATCATATAATTGAACGTTTCCGTCAGTCTGGCAAATTCATCGTGCGTATCCGGGATTGGCAGGCTGCTGTCAAAATCACCCTGTTCGACTGCTTCCATGGCAGTGATGATCTGAAGTACCGGAGATATCATCTGTCTCCAGATGAGGATCAGCATTACGGAAAGAAACAGAAAAGTGGCTGCTGCAAGGAACAGGATCGCATACTGGAACCAGGAAAAAGCACCGAGAATATCGGAAGTCGGGATGTAAAGAAGAATCCGGTAATGATTCTTCGCGGAATCGACCGGAATCTCTACACAGTGCCCACGGTTGAGCTGCGGGGCACCAAAGAGAAGCTCCTCGACGGAATCCAGGTTGGAGAGAATGAAAGCTCCATGTGTACTGGCTGTCAGTTCCTTAAAGTCTGAGAAAATATATTCACCTGCACCAAAAGCACCGACATAGACATTCTGATATTCCATCAGCTCCATGAGATACCCTTTCTACCCAAAGCGCAAAAAAGACCAGCCGCTGATCTGCGGTTTGGAGGCGGGAAATGTTCTTTTGCGACAGGCCAGGCGGATATAACGGCGCATTTGCTGACGGTCACTGTAAGAGTCATAGTTAGCACTCTGCAGGATAAGAATGTCCTGACCTGGAATATAGAAAAACAGACTGACGGTACTGTTGTAAGTATCAAGATACTCTGTAAAACTGTCAAGAATGGCAAGCTCTTCCAGGGGTGCAGCTTCACCATCTGCCAGCGTCCGGTAATTCTGGCTGTCCAGAAGAAAAGAAGCAAGATAATTTGAAATATGGTCAAGGGAAGTATCCACAGTTGCAAGCTGCAAAGAAAGCGTGTTATGATTGTACTGGATACTTTGCTGCAGCAAAAGACGCTTTCCGTATTCGCTTCCGGTCAGGATACACAGAAGCAGCGGAATACTGGTGAGCAGATACATCCATAATAATTTCTTTTTTGTGGCAGATTTAAAAAACAGTGGTTTATGTTTTTTCATAAAAGACCTCCAATAAGTATCGATTGCCCATGGACTTATCCATATTATTGTAACGTATTTGTGGTCGGAAAGGAAGAAAAATATGAAAATACACAACAAAATTTTAAAAACAGTGTTGTTTTTTGTGACAATTACACTGCTCTTTTGCGGATGCACAAGACAAAGTCCGAAGGAAGAAAAATCACAGGTTCCGACTGTGAATATTGGTATCAGCGCAAGAACCGGACTTAGCAGGGATCTGTATACCGTCAATCAGAAGCTTGGAGATCTGACGGAAGAAAAGATCGGTGTGCGTGCACAGCTTGTCTGGACGGGACTGAACAGCAGCTATGGAAACAGCTATTATAAAAACCGGCAGATGGGGGTGGATATCCTCAATATTTATTATAATCAGTTTGAAGATTACCGGGAGAAGAACCTGCTGCTCGATCTGCAGCCGTTCCTTTCGGAAAATTCCTGTTTAAGAGAAGTGCTGCAAGAGAAAACTCCGCTTCCGGAGGAGGAAAGAGAAGGCATTTACGGGATTCCAAAAGCTTTAAGTGACATTCACACAAATGGTGTGATCCTGAACCGCTCGTATGTGGAAAAATATCATCTGGATGTCTCGGATATCCATAAGCCGGAGGATCTGGAGCCGTTGTTTGATATTATAAAAGAGGAATGTCCGGATGTTGTGCCATGGGCACTGGAAAAGCGCGCAAATGCGGTAATCGAACGTGCACCGATCGCCGATATGCTGGATGGCTGCATTTCCGGTATTTTATATGAAGGAACAGATGATACTGTCTGCAACGTTTATGAGAGCGCCGCCTATACAAAACGGGCAGAGCTTGCAAGACGCTGGCAGGAGAAAGGTTATCTGGCAGATAATATTCTTACCAATATAGAAACAGGACAGTCCCAGGTCATCTCAGGGGAAGCTTTTGCAGCCGAATTTGTTGTCAAACCGGATGAGATGCAGTATGAAGAAAGTATTTACGGGGACAAAGTGATCATTATCCCGTTTGACCGGGCACCGGTGCTGGATACCGAAGACGACTGGATCACCGTCTGGAGTATTTTTTCGGAAACAAAGTATCCGGAAGAAGCCGTAAAAGTGCTGGAGCTTCTGTACAATGATGAGGAAGTACTGAATGTGATCCTTTACGGCGTGGAAGGTCTTCACTATGAGGTAGAGGAGGATGGCAGCTTTTCTTTTCCGGATGGTGTAACGGAGAACAATGTCGGCTATACCTGCTCCGTCAAATGGCAGTTCAACACGCCAAAAGCCGGGATCTGGAGCGGAATGTCGGAAGATCTGGAGAAAGACTTCGCGGAATTTGAAGCATCGGCAGAAGTTTCGCCGGCATATGGATTCTGGCTGGATGAAAGTAAGATCACTGTGGATATGCAGAAAATCAGGGCGATCGTGTCAGAATACAGGAAGTTTCAAAATGCGGGAATGACAGAAGATGGTCAGAGCATGGAAGCCTATCTGGAAGAATTCCGGCAGAAGCTAAGAGAAGCCGGAAGTGAACAGCTTGTGAAAGAAGTTTCAAAGCAGTATCAGGCATGGAAAAAAGAAAAAGAAGGTCAAAAAGCCGGAAAATGAATAAAGAGAACGGAAAATGAACAATTTATGACGGAAAATGAGTAGCTTTGAACGAAAAAAAGAGTTATCATACAAACACATGGAACGGTTCCCATGAGATCGGAAACCCAAGGGAATTGTTCAAAATCTAACAAGTGTGTTAAGGAGGTAACTTATGAATCACTCAAAAAAATGGTCAAAGAAAGCGATTTCTATGGCGCTGGTAGCAGCTATGGTCGGAACGAGCGTAATGCCGACATTTGCAGCGTCTACAGATCCAAATGCAACTGCACAGCGTGAAGCAAAGAACGCGGCAATCTCTCAGAAGGCAGCGACACAGGGTATGGTTCTTCTGGAGAACAACAACAATTCCCTGCCGATCGCAAAGACAAAAGGAACAAAAGTTGCACTGTTCGGTGTAGGTTCCTATAAGACGATCAAAGGGGGTACCGGATCCGGTGATGTTTACCTGAAAAACGGTGCAAATATTTCTGTAGAACAGGGATTTAAGGATGCAGGATATACGGTAGTAAATAAAACTTTCCTGGATGCTCAGAATGCAGCATACGAAAAAGCAGAATCTGAGTGGAAAGGTGGTATGTTTGACAGCTTTGTATACAAAGAAGCAGCTTATGCAGAGACAGATGTAACGGCGGCAGCAGATCAGACCGACACTGCAGTCTATGTACTGGCACGTAACTCAGGTGAAGGTTCTGACCGTAAAGCAGAAAAAGGTGATTACTATCTGACAGATGCAGAGGCAGCCAACCTGAAACTGCTGGGACAGAAATTTAAAAACGTAGTTGTAGTCCTGAACACAGGAGGAATCATTGATACGAACTTCTTCAACGGCAAAGGCGGATACGCAGCAAACGATTCCCTGAACCGCGGTAAGATCGAAGGACTGGATTCTCTGGTACTGATGTCTCAGGCAGGTATGAACGGCGGACGTGCTCTGGTTCAGATCCTGAACGGCGAAGTCAATCCATCCGGTAAGCTGACGGATACCTGGGCAGTGGATTACAACGATTATCCATCATCTGCGGCATTCTCCTGGAACGATGCAGTGCATAAAGACGGAGAAACAACAGAAGAAAGCAATGCAGCAAACACGGCAGCAACAGCAGAAGAAGTTTATAATGACGATATTTATGTAGGCTATCGTTATTTTGATACCTTTGGCAAGAAGGTAGCTTATGAATTTGGTTACGGCGAGTCCTATACCGATTTTGATATCGAAGTAAAATCCGTACAGGCAGATGCAGATACCATTGATGTAGTGGCAAATGTTACCAATACAGGTGCTGTTACCGGTAAGGAAGTCGTAGAAGTTTACTTCTCCGCACCGGCAGGTGATCTGGACAAACCATATCAGGAACTGGCAGCATATCAGAAAGTCGAAGTAAAACCGGGTGAAACGAAAGCGGTAAATATCTCCTTTGGCACGGATGAGATGGCAAGCTACGATGAAAACAAAGAGCAGTACGTACTGGAGGACGGTACTTACAAGATCCGCGTAGGTAACAGCTCCAGAAATACCGTAGAAGCGGCTGACATCAGTCTGGACAAAGATGTTGTTACCGAAAAAGCTGCAAATGCCCTGGGAATGACAAAAGACAAGATGCAGGCAGGTACTTATACTGCTGATCATGTCGTAGCAAAAGGCGGAGCTTACAAGATGGATATCCTGGATGAGAAATCAAAGGGATATGGCACCGGCATCACACCGACTACAGACGGTTTGAGTGCAGCAAAAGCTTCCTTAAGCCTGTCAGCTTCCGGCTTTGGAAAAACAGAGACACATGATTACACAGACGGAAAAGTAACTTCTTACATCAGTGAAGATACAACGACAGATTCTAATGCCTACAGTAAAAATGCAGCTCTGGACAAAGAAACAAAGAAAAACGTGAAAGCAGCAAAAGATGCTACCCTGGTGGACGTTGTAAACGGCAAACTCACGATGGAGGAGCTGGCAGCGAACATGAGCAGCACAGAGCTGGCTGACCTGGTAGAAGGCGGTACCTACAACGGACTTTCCGCAGGAACATCAAGTTCAGCAGTCATCGGTTCTCAGGCAGATTCCGTATACGGAGCAGCCGGTGAGACCACAAGCAACCTGTACAACTCCAGATACATCCCGAACATCGTACTTTCCGATGGACCTGCAGGTATCCGTATCACAAACGAGTACATTATGTATGATCTCGTTCCGACCGATGCAAAATTTGATGCAAACAAGACTTATTATACCGGAACATACAGCTGGTTCGGAACAACATACACAGAGATTAAATTTGCAAACGAAGCAGAATACAATGCAGAAGTTGCAAAAGGAACCAGCCTGTATACAACAACCGGAACCAAATATTATCAGTACTGTACAGCAATGCCAATCGGTACTCTGCTGGCACAGGCCTGGGATCCGACTGTCATCGAAGAAGTAGGTCGTGCAGTAGGTGAAGAAATGCTGGAGTATGGTGTTACATCCTGGCTTGCTCCTGGCATGAACATCCACAGAAATCCGCTTTGTGGACGTAACTTTGAGTACTACTCAGAAGATCCGCTGATCTCCGGTGAAGCAGCAGCCGCTGAGACAAAAGGTGTTCAGACAAAAGCAGACGGAACTTACTCAGGAATCGGTGTTACCCTGAAACACTTCGCATTCAACAACCAGGAACAGCAGCGTATGGGAAGCAACTCTGTTGTATCTGAAAGAGCAGCAAGAGAGATCTACCTGAAAGGCTTTGAAATTGGCGTAAAAGAAGCTCAGCCGGATTACATCATGAGCTCCTACAACATGGTAAATGGCTATCCGACCTTTGAAAACTATGGTCTGCTGACAACGATGCTGAGAGACGAATGGGGATTCGAAGGCTTTGTAATGACAGACTGGTATTCTGTAGGTCGTGTAAACGGTGTAAATGCAGGCAAAAACGTACAGGGACTGCTGATGTGGGCAGGAAATGACTGTGAAATGCCTGGTGGAAACGTTGATAATATCCTGAAAGCGTTGAATACAGATAAAACTTTAAGACTTGGCGATCTGCAGAAATCCGCGGTCAACATGCTGAATGTTATCGCAAAGAGTGCAGTATTTGAAAACATGCTGGACAAACTGGCAACCAGTGATGATGCAGTGACAGCAGCAGAAGCAAAATCTGCAAAAGCAGTTCTGGCGCAGAATAAAGCACAGAAAGTTGTAGAAGATACAAAGAAAGAACTGGAAGATGCAAAACACCAGTCCAAGGTAAATTCTGCAGCAGCTCAGGAACAGATTGCAAAAGCAGAAAAAGCAAAAGCAGATGCAGAAGCCGCAGCAAAAGCAGCAAAAGCAGAAGCAGATGCAGCGAAAGCAGAAGCAGCCGCAGCAAAAGCAAGCCTTGACAAGAACGTATTCACAGCTAAGAAGGGAACGGTCAGAAAAGTAACGGCTAAGAAGAAATCCGCAGTCGTAACCATCAAGAAAGTAACCGGAGCAGAAGGATATCAGGTACAGTACTCTAAGAAAGCAAACTTCAAGAGTGCAAAGAAAGTTACAACAAAGACAACAAAAGCGACTCTGAAGAAGCTGAAAAAAGGCAGCAGATACTATGTACGTGTAAGAGCATTCAAGACTATCAACGGTAAGAAAGTTTACACCAAATATTCTGCAGCAAAGAGAACAGCAAAGATCAAATAAAGACCATCTTTCATAAAAGTGAGAAAAGGAGCGTTGCTTCAGATGAGAAATCATCTGGGGCAATGCTCCTTTTTAAGTATAGCAGAAAAGTCCTGGACAGTATGGAAAAATTAAATATAATTGGAAAATCCTTTTCCGATGATTTCACTGCTTTTGGTAACGGTGATAAAAGCAGTTGGTTCATTTTTACGGATAAAACGCTGAAGCAAAATGGCCTGTTTGACATCGACAACCGTTAAAATGACCGTTCGCTGTGTATGAGAGTAGGCTCCTTCGGCATGATAAGTCGTTGCACTGTGATCGAGTTCTTCGGTGATAAAATCACAGATTGGCTCCGGATGATCGCACACGATCGTAAAAAATTTGTTCAGCTTCATGCGTTCGATGGATTTGTCGATAACCAGTGTTTTTGCCATCAGGCCAAGAATCGAACAAAGTCCGGTCAGAATATCAAAGACAAAGAACGAGAGGATGACGATGATCAGATCACAGAGCAGAAGAGCAGTGGAAATGTTCATCGTGGAGTATTTTTTGATGATCATGGCGATGATGTCCGTTCCGCCGCCGGAAGCATTCTCAAAAAAGAGCAGGGCAGCGGCGATCGCCGGAAGCAGGATCGCAAAACAGAGTTCCAGTGAAATCTGGTTGGTCAGCGGCCCGGACATCGGGAAGAGATGCTCGAAAATATTCAGCAGTACCGAAGAAAGTACCGTGACGTAGGCGGTTTTCAGTCCGAAGTTCTTTCCAAGAAAAGCGAAACCGACAACCAGAAGTACCAGATTGATAAACAGGTTGATCACGGAAGCACTGAACGGCAGGAAATTTGAAAATACAACGGCCATTCCGGACACACCGCCGAAAGAAAAGTTATTTGGAAATTTAAAAACATAAATACCGATGTCCATGATCAGAACAGCGAGTGTGATCACGCTATATTCTTTTAGAGTGTGGGAAACGGAAGATGCGTTTTCCTTGTTTGGTTCCATAGAAATCCTCCTCATTTGTATGAATACAGAATGTTTTTTTGTTCATAACCGTTTGTTGCAGAAACTGCTTTCACAAGCAGCACCCTATTATACGCTTTGTTCCGATTTCTGACAAGCAAATTTCTTTGACCGGATGAAGAAATTCTGTTAGAATAAGACAGACGAAGATGCCGGGAACACATAACAGGGCATCCAGATACCAGACACGAAATACCAGATAAGAACAGGATGCCTGCGAATTGTTTTGCTGGCATCATTGAAAATTTAGGAGAAATAAATGATTACTTTAAATGACTATTTATATTCCGGGGATACGATTTTTCGGATTCTGCAGCAGTATACGGATGCACTTCGAAAAGAGGCAAGAAAAAATCATAACGAGATTGATATGGCACACAGCAATTTTCTGATCCTGATCAAAGGCTTGCTGGAGCATAACGATTTCCTTACCGCACAGTCGCAGCAGATACGGGAATTTTACAAATATATGGCAAAACAATATCCATATCTTGCGTTCACATTTAAAGGAAGGATCAAGTCGCTGCTCCGTGCGGAGGAGAAATTTAACGGCTATATTGTCTCATATATTTATGACTACTATACAAAATATGGAAAGTATCCGTCGGTGAACAAGCTTAAAAGCCGCCTGAGCTGTTTCCGTGATTTTATCGCATACCGTATTGTGATCTGTATGCCGAAATGTCACTTAAAACCAGGCGAAGACCTGGAAACGGAGGAGCTGAAGTGTCTCTATGAGATCGCCAATGCCCTGCCGGGATTTCTCGAGGAACGTGGATTTGATGCAGAAGATGCAAACGGAGTCAAGTTCAGCACTTCACCGCTCTTAAATGATGAAGTAAAGCCATACTATCGTGATTATGTATGTAACAGAAGCCAGAATGGTTATCAGTCACTTCATATTACTTTTTATGATAACAGTTCCAGAAGCTATATGGAACTGCAGCTGCGTACCAAGCGGATGGATGACATTGCTGAGATTGGCCCGGCGAATCATCTGGAATACGAAAAACGCCAGGAAAAGGAACGCATTCAGCGAGATGCGATCCCGAAAGGCGAATGCATCTATTTTGATGAGGCCTACGAAAGAGGTATGAAGCTTCTGAATCTGGATCTGACGAAAATAGATGTCAATATGTTCACGGCGATGAGCAAGAGTCTGATCAACGACGGCTGCGGACTTTACCATGGCAGACTGATCCTGCCGTATGAGCATTTGTCACGTTTCCAGAATGATCTGATCGACTGAGGATAAGAAAGAAAAATCCCCTGCAAAGAGTTTCCGGCATGCTCTTTGCGGGGGATTTGTTGTTATAGCTTTGCGATCATGTTTTGTCAGAGTACAAAACGGATCAGTCTGGTGCGGTCCAGAATGAAGATCGAAGCATCCATAAACAGATGTGCGAGCAGTGTGCTGACAATGACACCGTTTGAAGTCAGCAAAAAGCCGACGTGAAAACCGAACCAGCAGACAAAGCCGGAGTAGCAGCCCATCAGGATCAGAAGGTAGAGATTGTGAACCAGTTTTTGCAGGGTGCTGACAAAATCTTCTACCGTAAAATCAAAGTAGACAAAACGGCCGATCGCAAGAGAAACAAAGTACAGGATCAGTGCATCATAATTCGAATCGTCATAGATAAATTTTATGTACATCAGAATTAGAATAATATAAAAAGAAGAAACCAGACGCACGGAAGATTTCTGATCCGGAGAAAGATATTCAAGAGATACAAAAAAGCGATCCAGCCATCCGGTGAAAAATACGGACAGAATCAAAAAAAGCAGCAGGATCACGTCCTGATATTTGTTCCAGTAAAAAAATGCCTGCGGAATCCTTGCGTCAATAATATAGTAAAGCGAAAGAAACAGAAGCACCGAAGTACTGGAAAATGTCATTTCAAAGAAGCTTTCGATCATGCCGATCTTCCGGATGCGGTGCGATCTGGTCAGTTCAGCAACATCACGTTCATTTAGCCGGTCATAGTTCAGACGCCTGCGCATCTGCAGTTTGGCTGTGATCAGCACGACCGCAAGGACAGCCACCAGTCCGATCAGCGAAACCAGCATAAAAATGCCAATGTTTTTAAAATCAAAATAATGCGAGACATAATAACGAGTCATAAAAACACCTTCTTTACAATGTAGATTGAAAATGAAGAAGCCAGAGTCTGGCATATGAATATTGTAGTACTTTTGGATTGAAAAATCCAGAGGGCGAGAGGCTTTTTTGATGACAAGATTTTTAATTCGATTTAAGAAAGTGTAGTTATCTTGAAAAATGTATATATGTTAGATATAATGTTAAATAATACGTAAATGTAACAAAAATACTGTGAGACAAAATGATTCTGTACTGGGGCACAGTGACAACGTATTCGTTGTAAAAATAAGTTAGTAATGAATGAAGAAGAGTCTTTATTTGTTTATAAATAATGCGGTTATACAATAAAATTTGCGAATTATTATTATACGAAAAATGAGGAGAAAATAAGAATGGCGAATGGTGATGAGTTAATTACAAGCGTTGGTAAAAATGCCAATGATACAGCAGCTCTTGTATGGTCTGTTGCAGATGACCTTGTAGGAGCATACAAACCGCATGAATATGGTCTGGTTATTTTACCGATGACCGTAATTAAGCGTTTTCATGATTGTTTGCTGCCAACACATCAGGCAGTTCTTGATACATATAAGAAAGTGGAAAAACTGGCTGTAAAAGATGGGTTTTTGCGTAAAGCATCAGGTTATCAGTTTTACAATACAAGTCCATTTACATTCAGGACATTGATTGCTGATCCGGAAAATATTGTGGATAATTTTAAGGCATATCTGAATGGATTTTCTGATAACGTACAGGATATTCTTGCACGCATGGATTTTGATTCTCAGATCAAGCACATGGAAGAAGCAGGTCTTCTGTATCAGGTAATCTCTGATTTCTGTACAGATAAGGGCGATTTTTCACCTGAGAAAATCAGTGCTGTTGATATGGGATATGTGTTTGAAAATCTTGTTCGCAGATTTTCTGAATCGTATAACGAAGAAGCAGGAGCACACTTCACAAGCCGTGACATCATCTATCTGATGAGTGATCTTCTTGTAGCTGGTGATGAATCCGCATTTACAGGAGACGGCATTTCAAAGACCGTCTATGATATGACGATGGGAACATCTCAGATGCTTACCTGTATGGAAGAAAGATTGAAGCAGATGGATGCGGATGCAGATGTTACTGTGTTTGGTCAGGAGTTCAATCCATTTACATTCGGTATTGCAAAGGCTGATATGCTTATCCGTGGCGGAGACCCTAACAATATGCAGTTCGGTGATACTCTGTCAGATGACAAGTTCAGCGGATATAAATTTGATTATATTATCAGTAATCCACCGTTTGGTATTCCCTGGAAACGAGAGGAAAAAGAGGTTACAGCTGAATTTAAGAAAGGTACGGCAGGAAGATTTGCACCGGGACTGCCGGCAAAAGGTGATGGACAGCTTCTGTTCATGCTGAACGGTCTTGCAAAGTTAAAAGATGATGGTCAGATGGCAATTATCCAGAACGGTTCATCTTTATTCAATGGTGATGCAGGGAGCGGTCCTTCTGAGATTCGCAGATATTTAATCGAAAATGACTGGCTGGATGCGATTGTACAGTTGCCAAACAATGCTTTTTACAACACAGGTATTGCAACCTATATCTGGATTGTGATGAAAAATAAGCCTGTCACACATCAGGGCAAAGTACAGTTGATTGATGCATCTGCCTGTTGTTCAGCAAGACGTAAAAATATCGGTTCAAAGAACGTAGATATTACAAAGGCCTGCCGTGATTTGATTATTAAAGCGTATGGTGCTTATGCAGATGGTACATACAATGGTGTAGATGAAAATGACAATGCAATCGTTGTAAAGAGCAAAGTCATGGATGCTGTTGAACTTGGATATAACAAGATTGTAGTAGAAACACCGCAGCTGGATGAAGACGGCAATGTTATCATGAAGAAAAAGAAACCGGTAGCTGATACATCAAAGCGTGATACAGAAAATGTACCACTTGCAGAAGATATTGATGCTTACTTTGAACGTGAGGTCATTCCATATAATCCGCAGGCATGGATTGACAAAGCCAAAACAAAAGTAGGATATGAAATTCCGTTCACCAGAACATTTTATGAATACAGGCAGATTGAGCCATCAGAAAAAATCATAGCACGTATTGAAGCATACGAAAAGAGTTTGATGGCAAAATTGCATGATTTGTTCGGGGGTGAATGACTATGAAAACTGTAATTAGACCCGAAACGGAAATGAAAGATAGTGGAGTTGAGTGGATTAAGTATATCCCTGAGAATTGGAATTGTATGCCATTGAAAAGATATTTTCAGTTTGGGAAAGGCTTGCCGATTACAAAAGCAGATTTGACAGAAAACGGGGAAAAAGTAATCAGTTATGGTCAAATTCATGCAAAATTTAATACAGGAGTATCTGTGGACGACAGACTTATTAGGTTTGTTTCTAGCGAGTATAAATCAACAAATTCAAACTCTTTATGTTCAAAAGGCGATATTATTTTAGCTGATACATCTGAAGATAAAGAAGGGTGTGGCAATGCTGTATATATTGATTGTGATGAAAAAATATTTGCTGGATATCATACAATAATTTTAAAATCAACAAAAGATAATAAATATCTTGCCTATTTGTTTCAATCGGATTCTTGGAGAACTCAAATACAAACAAGAGTGAATGGAGTTAAATTATTTAGTATTACGCAAAAAATATTGAATCAATGTACCATTATTTTACCACCATTATCTGAGCAGCAGGTTATTGCCGATTATTTGGACGAAACTTGTTCCAAAATTGACGAAATCATTGCAGAAGCAAAGGCAAGTATTGATGAATATAAGAAACTGAAACAGTCTGTGATTGATAAAGCGGTATTGCAAGGACTGTGCAATGGAATGATGAAAGATTCTGGAAATGATTTGATTGGAAAAATTCCATTATCTTGGGAAATGCGTAAGTTAAAGTATGTTGCAGATTTTAATCCTGGTATTATTATTGCTTATGATGCTCAAAAGGAAGTTGGCTATGTACCAATGAACTGCGTGAAGAATGGATATATGAATCCGTTATCAACTAAAATATCTAATATGAGCACGGGATTAACTGGTTTTCAGGATGGAGATATTATTATAGCAAAAGTAACTCCTTGTTTTGAAAATGGAAATATTGCTGTTGCAGAAAATTTGGAGCAGGGTGTGGCTTTTGGCAGTTCAGAGTTATTTGTGATTCGTACTCATTCTATCAATAGGCACTTTATGCTTTATTATTTGCAGAATAGTGTATTTAAGAATCAATGTATTTCGACAATGACTGGAACTGGTGGGTTGAAACGTGTATCTGGATATTTTGTTAATAATGCGTATATTACATATCCACCTGAAAATGAACAGCAGGCAATAGTTGATTATTTAGATGCGAAGTGCAAACAGATTGATTCTCTCATCTCTGAAAAACAATCTCTCATCAATGACCTTGAAGCATACAAGAAATCACTGATTTATGAAGTGGTAACAGGAAAAAGAAGGGTGGTATAACCTATGACTGAAAATGAAAAGCAGTTTGAATCCAATATCGAAGCTTTTCTGATCTCGCCCACCGGTGGATATAGAAAGGCAACAGATGCCGGATATACCTTATCTTCTGGTATGGCGTTGGATATTCAGACATTGGTTGAATTTGTGAAAGCAACTCAGCCGGTTATGTGGCAGCGTTTTGAAAAGCAGTGTAATTCTGATCCGTACAGGAAGTTTTATAAATGCTTTGAAGATGCCGTGCAGATGGATGGTTTACTGTCTGTCATACGACATGGATTTAAACATCGTGGAATGGATTTCAAGGTCTGCTATTTCAAGCCGGAATCCACTTTAAACGATACTGCTGTAAAAAGATATGAGCAGAATGTGTGTCAGTGCATCAGACAGTGGCACTATTCAGAGCAGAACAACAATTCCGTTGATATGATGCTTGCAATCAATGGTATTCCGGTGGTTGCGATTGAATTAAAAAATCAGCTGACGGGTCAGACGGTAGACAATGCAAAATTGCAATGGCAGTATGACCGTGACCAGAGGGAACCAGCATTTTGGCTGAACCACCGTATTCTGGCATATTTTGCGGTAGACCTTTACGAAGCGTGGATGACTACGGAACTGAAAGGTACAGATACCTGTTTTCTGCCATTCAATCAGGGTTCAGGCGGTGCCGGAAATGATGGCGGTGCAGGTAATCCGCAGGCAGAAGATGATCATTATGTGACATCTTATATCTGGGAAAATGTATTACAGAAGGACAGCTTGCTGGACATTATCCAGAAATTCATCAGCTTTGAGGTGAAGACCGAAAAGAAAGACGGAAAGAATGTCACAAAGAAGCGTCTGATTTTTCCAAGATTTCATCAGCTGGATGTGGTGCGAAAACTGATTGCTGATGTGCGTGAGAATGGTTCGGGAAAGAATTATCTGATCCAACATTCAGCAGGTTCGGGAAAATCAAATTCTATTGCATGGACGGCGTATCGTCTGGCATCTTTACATAACAATGATAATGAGCCGGTATTTACATCCGTTGTTATCGTAACGGACAGACGTAATCTGGATGCACAGTTACAGGAAACAATCACGGGATTTGACCATACACTCGGCAGTGTATGTGCGATTAATGAAAAGAAATCCTCTAAGGATTTAAGGGACGCTCTGAATGCCGGAAAGAGAATCATTGTAACAACATTGCAGAAATTCCCGGTTATTTATGAAGAAGTGGATGATACAACAGATAAGCGTTTTGCGATTATTGTGGATGAAGCGCATTCTTCGCAGACTGGTTCCTCTGCAATGAAATTGAAGGCTGCACTTGCAGATGTGTCGGATGCCCTGAAAGAGTATGCGGAACTGGAAGGAAAAGCCGAAGATGAATTACTGGATGACGATGACCGTCTGGTACATGAAATGATTTCGCATGGAAAGCATAAAAATCTTTCATTCTTTGCTTTTACAGCAACGCCAAAAGGTGCAACACTGGAAATGTTCGGCACAGAATGGCAGGATGGTTCCTATCATCCGTTTCATATATATTCGATGCGTCAGGCAATCGAAGAAGGATTTATTCTGGATGTTCTCCAGAACTATACAACGTACAGAACTTGCTATCAGATTGCGAAGAATACAAAGGATAATCCTGACGTTCCACAGTCAAAAGCACTCAAGACAATCAAGAAATATGAAGAACTGCATCCATACAATATTCAGCAGAAATCAGCGATTATTGTTGAAACATTCCGGAATGTAACAAAGCAGAAAATCAAAGGAAAAGGAAAGATGATGGTTGTAACAGCATCGAGACTTGCTGCGGTTCGTTACTACCATGAAATTAAGAACTATCTGGAATCAAATGGTTATTATGATGTGGAAATTCTGGCAGCGTTCTCCGGTTCTGTCAAAGACCCGGATGACCGAAAAGAGATTGAGTGGACAGAAAGCAAGCTGAACGGTGTGAATGAATCACAAACAAAACAGGTATTCCATGACGAAGGAAATATTCTGATTGTAGCGGAGAAATATCAAACCGGCTTTGATGAACCGTTGCTTCATACAATGATTGTCGATAAGAAATTACGTGGCGTAAAAGCGGTTCAGACGCTGAGCAGACTGAACCGTACACATCCGGACAAACAGGATACGTTTATCATTGATTTTGTGAATACAAAAGAAGATATTTTAAAAGCATTTCAGCCATTTTATCAGGAAACATCCTTATCTCAGGAAATCAATACGGATTTGATTTACAGGACACAAAAGCTGTTGCGTGCTTTTAAAATCTATGATGATGCTGATATTGAAAAAGTAAATGAAATCTATTTCGATGAAGATAAACGTAAGGCAAATAAGATTCAGGCAGCAATAACAAATGCATTATTACCGATTCAGCAGAAGTACAGTGCATTGAATCAGGAACAGAGATATCAGTTCCGTAAACTTTGCAGAACATTTGTAAAATGGTATGGTTATATTACACAGATTACACGTATGTTTGATAAGCAGATGCATAAAGAATATATCTTCTGCTCTTATCTGGCAAAGGTTGTACCGGCTGACCCGGCAATGCCGTTTGACCTTGGTGACAGAGTGAAACTTGAGTATTACAATCTTGAGAAAACTTATGAAGGTTCTATTGGTCTTGAGAAAGAAGAAAAGGGTGTTTATGAACCTGCTAAGTTGAAAAAGCCTGTGAAAATGTCTGAAACGCTCAGCCCATTGCAACAGGTTATTGAGAAAATCAATCAGCAGTACATGGGAAACTTTACGGAAGGTGACAGAGTTGTAATTACAACATTGCATGAAAAATTAAAAAACAACAAAAAGCTGATGAAAGCAGCAAAAACAGATGGTCGTCAGATCTTTGAAAAGAATATTTTCCCACAGCTGTTCGATGATGCAGCGCAGGAAGCATATGTTGAAAGCACGGAAACGTATACGAAATTGTTTGAAGATGCCGGAAAGTATCGTGCTATCATGAATGCCTTAGCTCAGGCGATGTTCGATGAATTGAAAAATGGAACGATCAATGGTTAATTTGAAAAGTGAGGTACTTATATGCATTACAAAACAACAGAATCTCTTCTGTCCTTTATAAAAAAAAGTCCGACGGCTTTTCAGGCAACGGCAGAGATGCAGAAAAAATTTACAGAAAACGGATATCAGCTTCTTTCGGAGCTGGAGCACTGGAAGTTACAGCCGGGCGGCAAATATGTTGTGACGAGAAATCATTCGGCATTGATCACATTTTCGATTCCTCAAAAAGAGAGCAGAAAGTTTCACATCATTGCAAGCCACAGCGATTCTCCGGCTTTTAAGATCAAGGAAAATCCGGAAATAAGGGTGGACAATGCCTACACAAAACTGAATGTGGAAGGATATGGCGGTATGCTGATGGCACCGTGGTTTGACCGTCCATTATCACTGGCAGGCAGAGTGATCGTAAGATGTGACGGCAGTCTGAAAGAGGAACTGGTCAATATCGACCGGGATCTGGTCATGATCCCAAGTCTGGCGATCCACATGAACCGGGAGGCGAACAAAGGCGTGTCTTACAATCCGCAGAAAGATCTGCTGCCGCTTCTTGGCTGCGGTGATTCAAAGCCGGAACTTCTGAAAATAGTTGCAGAGGAACTTGGGGTAAATCCGGAGGATATTCTGGCATATGATCTGTTCCTCTATAACCGGATGGAGGGTACGATCTGGGGAGCAGACAGAGAATTTGTCTCAGCTCCGCGTCTGGATGATCTTCAGTGTGCATTTGCATCGATGGAAGGGATGCTTGCCGGAAAGAAAGAAGAGAGCATTGCAGTGCATTGTGTTCTGGATAACGAAGAAGTCGGAAGCGGAACAAAGCAGGGGGCAGCTTCCACCTTTTTAAAGGATACGCTCAGGCGGATCAACGATGGTCTTGGAAGAACCTATGAAGAATATCTGATGACGCTGGCGGGCAGTTTTATGATCTCGGCGGATAATGCCCATGCACTGCATCCGAATTACATAGAAAAAGCAGATCCGGTGAATCGTCCGCTGCCAAACGGCGGAATTGTCATCAAATACAATGCCAATCAGAAATATTGCACCGATGCAGTGTCGTCGGCAAAATTCAAGGATCTCTGCGACCGGGCAGGCGTAAAATATCAGACCTTTGTGAATCGCTCCGATGTACCGGGCGGTTCAACACTTGGAAATATTTCGAATACACAGGTACCGATGAACACGGTAGATATCGGGCTTCCGCAGCTTGCGATGCATTCTCCGTATGAGACAGCCGGTGTGGAAGATACCGGAAGTTTTATCAGAGCAGCGGAAGAATTTTTCAGATAAGCAAAACAGAACAGGCATCAAAATAAAGAATTCAGACAAAAAACAGGCGGGAGAAATCCTGCCTCTTTTGCGTGACATGAGCAATGCGAAGCTCTGTGAGCTTTACGTGAATGTTCATTCTTTATATCCTGATATCCGTTAATGCATAAATTTTTTCAGGAAAAGGACTTGAAAAATACACCATGGGGGTATATAATAAATTGCGTGAATACCAAATGGGGGTATACGACAATAAGTTAATCACGTAAAAATCAGCATATGGTTTTGACATGATTTGCTGTCAGCTTACTGAAATCTATATCAGAAAAAACAAAGGAAGTGAATGAAATGGAAGAAAACAGGGAACAGATAGAAAAAACATGCTGCTGTCAGTGTTCTGAGCGAAAAAAGGAACGCTCAGAAAAAGAATATAAAGATCTGATCAATCGTTTAAGCCGCATCGAAGGGCAGGTTCGCGGTGTGAAGGGAATGCTACAGAAGGATGCCTACTGTGCCGATATTCTGGTACAGGTTTCGGCGATCAATTCTGCACTCAACAGTTTCAATAAAGTCCTGCTGTCCAATCATATCCATACCTGTGTGGCAGAGGATATCCGCAACGGAAAAGACGAAGCGATTGATGAGCTGGTGGATCTTCTGAAGAAACTTATGAAATGATGATCCCAGGGGCAAAAGGTGGATCCAGACCTGTGATCTGCCGACATGAAACAGCAGTAATATAGAGGAAAGAATTTTTTGTATGGAAAGACAAGAGGATCAAATAAAACGATAAAACATTAGGAGAAATTGCGATGGAACAATATTCGGTAACAGGGATGAGCTGTGCCGCCTGCAGCAGCAGAGTAGAAAAAGCAGTCAGTAAAGTTCAAGGTGTGACTTCCTGCTCGGTGAGTTTGCTGACAAATTCGATGGGCGTGGAAGGGACGGCAGCTTCGGATGCGATCATCTCGGCGGTGGAAGCAGCAGGATATCATGCAGAAAAGAAAGGCACAGGCACAAAAGGAAAGCAGGGCAGTGCGGCAAATGACGATGCATTGCTGAAAGATACGGAAACACCAAAACTGAAAAAAAGGCTGTTTGCTTCGGTTGGTTTTTTACTGGTACTGATGTATTTCTCGATGGGGCATATGATGTGGAACTGGCCGCTGCCTTCCTTCTTTGTGGGAAACCATGTGGCGATGGGACTGCTTCAGCTGCTTCTGACGGTCATTATCATGGTCATCAACCAGAAATTCTTTATCAGTGGTTTTAAAGGACTGCTGAATAAATCCCCGAACATGGATACGCTGGTAGCACTTGGCTCCGGTGCATCGTTTCTTTACAGTGTCTATGCACTGTTTGCGATGACGGATGCTCAGGTAAAGGGTGATATGACAGCCGTTATGTCTTACATGCATGAATTTTATTTCGAATCTGCGGCGATGATCCTGACACTGATCACGGTCGGCAAAATGCTGGAGGCACGTTCGAAAGGAAAGACAACGGATGCACTGAAAAGTCTGATGAAACTTGCACCAAAGACAGCAGTTCTGCTGCAGGATGGTCAGGAAGTGACCGTTTCCATCGAAGAAGTACAGGCGGGTGACATTTTTGTGGTGCGTCCGGGTGAAAATATACCGGTGGATGGTATCGTTCTGGAAGGAAACAGTGCAGTAAATGAAGCGGCACTGACCGGTGAGAGTATTCCGGCAGACAAAGCAGAAGGGGACAAGGTTTCTGCGGCAACGGTCAACCAGTCCGGATTTATCAAATGCCGTGCAACCAGGGTTGGAGAAGATACCACACTTTCACAGATCATTCAGATGGTCAGTGATGCGGCGGCTACAAAAGCACCGATCGCCAAGATCGCAGATAAAGTTTCCGGTGTATTTGTGCCGGCGGTTATCACGATCGCAGTGATCACATTTATCGTGTGGATGCTGGCAGGTCAGACCTTTGGATATGCCCTGGCAAGAGCGATTTCTGTTCTCGTTATCAGCTGCCCGTGTGCCCTCGGGCTTGCAACTCCGGTAGCGATCATGGTCGGAAACGGCATGGGTGCAAAGCATGGAATTATGTTTAAAACAGCCGTTTCGCTGGAAGAAACGGGAAAAATACAGATCGTAGCACTCGATAAGACCGGTACGATCACAAGCGGAGAGCCGAAAGTAACCGATATCATTCCGGCGGAAGGCGTAAGCGAAGAGGAGCTGCTTTGGATGGCATTTGCCCTGGAAAAGAAAAGTGAGCATCCGCTGGCAAAAGCGATTCTGCTGGAGGCAGAACAGCGAAACCTCAGAGCCGAAGAAGTATCTGATTTTCAGGCACTTCCTGGAAATGGACTGACCGCTTCCCTTCACGGCAGCAGGCTCTCCGGCGGAAATATGAAATTTATATCCGAAATCTGCAAGATCCCAGAGAAACAGAAATGTCAGGTGGAAGCACTGGCAGAAGATGGAAAGACGCCGCTGTTTTTCGCAAAAGGAGAGCAGCTTCTCGGTGTGATCGCGGTAGCTGATGTGATCAAAGAAGAGAGTGCAAGAGCCGTAAAAGAACTGCAGAATATGGGAATCCGGGTGGTCATGCTGACCGGGGACAATGAGCGGACAGCCAGGGCGATCGGACGGCAGGCAGGGGTTGATGAGGTCATTGCCGGAGTCCTTCCGGAAGGAAAGGAAAGTGTCATCCGCTCCCTGAAAGAAAAAGGAAAGGTTGCCATGGTAGGTGACGGCATCAACGATGCACCGGCCCTGACAAGGGCAGATATGGGAATCGCGATCGGAGCCGGAACGGATATCGCAATTGATGCAGCCGATGTTGTTCTGATGAAGAGCAAGCTGGATGATGTACCGGCAGCGATCCGCTTAAGCCGTGCGACACTGAGAAATATCCATGAAAATCTGTTCTGGGCTTTTATTTACAATATCATTGGTATTCCGCTGGCAGCCGGAATCTGGATCCCGGTCTTTGGATGGCAGTTAAACCCGATGTTCGGGGCAGCCGCCATGAGCCTGTCGAGCTTCTGCGTGGTGACAAATGCACTGCGTCTGAACTTCTTTGGAATGTACGATGCAAAAAAAGATAAAAAAATAAAAAACCAGGTTACGTTACAGACTGTGGATGCAAATTCACAGATGCAAAATAAATCAAATAAAAAGGAGAGTAATACCATGGAAAAAACAATGGAGATCAGAGGAATGATGTGCGGACACTGCGAGGCAGCAGTAAAGAAAGCACTGGAGGCACTGCCGCAGGTAGACGAAGCAGTCGTAAGCCATGAAAAAGGAACTGCAGTGGTAAAACTGAATGCAGAGATCGCAGATGAAACACTGAAAAAGACCGTAGAGGACAAAGACTATCAGGTCGTATCTGTGAAATAACCGGATTTACAAAAACTATACAAAAGTTTGCTTTACAATTAAAGAAAAAGGAATTATAATGGTTGAGGGTTTGCAAAGCCCTCAACTTTTTTAATCAAACGATGTCAGTTTTGGCATTTTAAATTTCAGTAAAAAGGCAGGTGAACAGAATGGACAGTTGTGACAGTCATGGGCGAAGTAGAAGCATAGGATGGGAAGTGAGCAGCAGTCCGTTCTGTCTGATTTTCTGATTTCTTATCCTATTTTCCGACTCCCCTGGACCGTTATGAAAGTTCAGTCATGTACAGAAACTTATTTGCAGTACATATGCAGTTTTGCTTTTCTGTGTTTTTGTGTGGCTGAATGATTGCGAAAACAGAATAAGGAGGATGAGACATTGGAAAACAAAGATTATACATCAGAGATCCTGGGTATCATCAGAAGCAATGCTTCACCGGGCGTTATGCGGAATCAGCTCGAAGATTATCATGAGAACGACCTGGCAGAGGTATTCCCGGATCTTACTATAGTAGAAAGAAGAAAAATCTGCCGTATCCTGGATACGGACATGCTTTCTGATATTTTTGAACATATTGAAGAGAGACAGGCGGCAGAGTATCTGGACGAGATGGATGTCAGAAAAGCAGCCAAGATCCTCTCCAGCATGGAGACCGATGCGGTGATCGATGTCCTGAAGATGATCCCGAAGGAGAAGAGGGCACTGCTGATCGAGCTGACTGATGCAGATACAAGAGAAGACATCGCCGTGATCGCTTCTTTTGATGACGAAGAAATCGGCAGCAGAATGACCACCAACTTTATCGTGATCCGTGAGAAGCTTACGGTAAAGCAGGCAATGAGCAGTCTGGTAGAGCAGGCAGCGAAAAACGACAATATTTCCACGCTTTTCATGGTGACGGAGGATCAGACGTTTTATGGTGCTATGGATTTAAAGGATCTGATCATTGCAAGACAGGATGCACTGCTGGAGGATCTGGTTGTGACTTCCTATCCATATGTATATGGTCACGAGCTGATCGATGACTGTATCGAAAAACTGAAAGATTATTCTGAGGATTCTATCCCGGTATTAAATAACAATAATAAACTGCTCGGTGTCATCACATCGCAGAGTATCGTATCGCTGGTCGATGACGAGATGGGCGAAGACTATGCGATGTTCGCCGGTCTGACTGCGGAGGAAGATTTAAAAGAGCCTCTGCGTGAAAGTATTAAAAAGCGTCTGCCATGGCTGCTCGTGCTGTTGGGGCTTGGCATGGTTGTTTCTTCTGTTGTAGGCATTTTTGAGACGGTGGTAAGCCAGTTGACGATCATCATGGCATTCCAGTCACTGATCCTGGATATGGCAGGTAACGTCGGTACACAGTCACTGGCTGTAACGATCCGTGTCCTGATGGATGAGTCCCTGACCGGCAAGCAGAAGTTCCAGCTTGTTTTGAAAGAAATGAAGATCGGATTTTCAAATGGTATGATCCTTGGAAGTATTTCTTTCCTTTTAGTTGGATTATATATCGCACTGTTCAAGGGAAAGACCTTCCTGTTTGCCTATGCAGTATCCGGATGTATCGGTCTGTCCCTGGTACTGGCGATGGTCGTATCCGGGGCAGTCGGTACCTGTATCCCGCTGTTCTTCAAAAAAATCCATGTAGACCCGGCCGTTGCGTCCGGTCCGCTGATCACGACCATCAACGACCTTGTGGCGGTTATTTCCTATTATGGACTGAGCTGGATCCTGCTGATCAATATTTTGCATCTGGCAGGTTAGAACAATTCATAGGGCATTTTTGAAATAGAATGATAAAAAAAGGTAATTGTCGTAAAGGCAGTTACCTTTTTTGCTTGGTAAATAACAAAGCGACAATAAAGCTGACATAAAAAGTCGGCTTTACTTTTTTTCGTTTTCCATGTAGAATAACAGCAGTAATGAAAACAACGGCAGAGAAAATGGTTGGGGGAATGGCATGGACTGCAGACAGATCACAGAAAAACTGAGAAAAGAACAGGATGCACAGATGGAAGAGCTTCTGTATCTTCTTACGCATCTGGAGGAAGCATCCAGTGCATACCTGCGTGCTGCGGCAGCAGAAGAATCGGTCAGGCACTTTGGCAGAAAGATTTATCTGCGCGGGCTGATCGAGTTTACAAACTACTGTAAAAATGACTGTCTCTACTGTGGCATCCGCAGAGGTAATCAGAATGCAGTGCGTTACCGTCTGACACTTTTACAGATCATGGAGTGCTGTAAGATGGGCTATGAACTGGGCTATCGGACCTTTGTGCTGCAGGGCGGAGAGGATGCTTATTTTAATGATGAACGGATGTGTGAGATCATCCGCTTGATCAAAAAAGAATATCCGGACTGTGCGGTGACACTTTCACTTGGCGAGCGTTCGGAAGAATCCTACCGTGTGATGCGTAAAGCCGGGGCAGACCGTTATCTTTTGCGTGAAGAGACATCCATTCCGGAGCATTATGCGATGCTGCACCCGGAGCAGATGAGCCTTACAAACCGGCTGCACTGCCTTGAAATATTAAAAAAGACCGGTTATCAGACCGGATGTGGATTTATGGTGGGTTCACCGGGCTTTAAATCAGAATATCTGGCAAGGGAACTGTGTTATATCAAAAAACTGAAGCCGCATATGATCGGCATCGGACCGTTTATCCCGCACAAAGACACGGTATTTGCAAAAGAAGCCGCCGGCAGTCTGGATCTGACGTTAAATCTTATCGCAGTGTTGCGGCTGATGAATCCAAATGCCATGATTCCGGCGACGACGGCGGTCGGCACGGTCGATCCGAAAGGACGCGAAAAAGCAATCCTTTCCGGGGCAAATGTCGTGATGCCGAACCTTTCACCAGTATCAGTGAGAAAGAATTATATGCTGTATGATAATAAACTCTGTATCGGAGATGAGGCGGCAGAATGCCGGAAATGCCTCGATGCGAGAATCCGCAGTATTGGATATGAGATTGTGACAGACCGCGGAGATTACCGGGAATTTTAAAAGACAGGAGAAAAAATTTGGAAAACGTAAAAAGCTGCTCTCTTACAGAGCTTGAAAATATGGAACAGGAAACGTATCAGTTGCTGGATATCCGAAGCGTTGAGGCCTTTGGACATGGACATTTAAAAGCTGCAGTCAATATTCCGGCAGATGAGCTGCTTAACCGAAAAGAGGAACTTCCGGTAGATAAGAAGATCATCGTCTGCTGCCAGAGCGGAGTCATCAGCACAGACCAGGCAGAACTGCTTTGCGGATTTGGTTTTGATGCCTGCAGTCTGGAAGGAGGTTATGACAAATGGCTGCTGAATCATTTTCAGGAGACGGCAAGAAATGCGGACATTGAGAAGAGTATCCGCAAGAAGTTCCACAAATCCATTTTCAGCAAATTTACGAAAGCGATCAATGAGTATCAGCTTGTGCAGGAAGGCGACAAAATTGCCGTCTGTATTTCCGGCGGAAAAGATTCGATGCTGATGGCAAAACTCTTCCAGGAACTCCAGCGTCATCACAAATTTCCGTTTGAAGTGGTATTCCTTGTGATGGATCCTGGCTATAACGAACGCAACCGTCAGATCATCGAACAGAATGCAAAAATCCTGAACATTCCGCTGACGGTTTTTGAGACAAATATTTTTGAAGCAGTCTATAATATCGAAAAATCACCGTGCTATCTCTGTGCGAGAATGCGGCGCGGTTATCTTTACAGCAAAGCAAAAGAGCTTGGCTGTAACAAGATCGCACTGGGACATCATTTTGACGATGTGATCGAGACAATCCTGATGGGAATGCTTTATGGAGGACAGGTGCAGACCATGATGCCGAAACTTCACAGCATCCATTTTGAGGGTATGGAACTGATACGCCCACTCTATCTGATCCGTGAGGAGGATATCAAACACTGGAGAGACTACAACAGCCTGCATTTTATCCAGTGTGCCTGCAGATTCACCGATACCTGTACCACCTGCAGACCGAATGGGGAGAGCGCATCGAAGCGTATGGAGATCAAACATATGATCGCGGAAATGAAAAAGGTCAATCCTTATGTAGAGACCAATATTTTCCGCAGTATAGAGAACGTAAATCTGGACACCGTTGTGGCATACAAGAAGAACGGAGTCAGACATTCATTTTTGGAGGATTATGAATCATGTTAAATCAGTTTTCGAGAACAGAGCTTCTTTATGGAAAAGAGGCAATGGAACGACTGGCAAATGCAAGGGTTGCTGTTTTTGGTCTGGGCGGTGTCGGCGGCTATACGGCAGAAGCACTGGCGAGAAGCGGGATCGGTACTTTTGATCTGATCGATGACGACAAGGTATGTCTGACGAACCTGAACCGCCAGATCATTGCGACCAGAAAAACGATCGGAAAGCACAAGGTAGAAGTTATGCGTGACCGTATTCTGGAGATCAATCCGCATGCAGAAATCCATCTGCATAACTGCTTTTATCTGCCGGATCAGCGTGGCCTGATCGATTTTGCGGCCTGCACATATGTGGTCGATGCCGTTGATACCGTGACAGCAAAGATTGACATTGTCATGGCAGCGAAAGAGGCAGGTGTGCCGGTCATCTCGGCGATGGGAGCCGGAAACAAGATCCATCCGGAACTGTTTGAAGTGGCAGATATTTACGAGACATCTGTCTGCCCGCTGGCAAAAGTCATGAGACGAGAATTGAAAAAACGAAAAGTAGACAGCCTGAAAGTCGTATATTCCAAAGAAAAGGCACGTACTCCGATCGAAGATATGTCGATCAGCTGCAAGGAACACTGCGTCTGCCCGCCAGGCACACTAAGAAAGTGTACCGACCGCAGGGCGATCCCTGGAAGTACGGCATTTACACCGTCTGTCATGGGACTGATCATGGCAGGTGAGATCGTAAATGACATCGCATTTGGCGAAGAAAACAAACGCAAAAAGAAGTGAAAAAGATTATCAATTATTTCAGCATTACGTCAGGAGGAATGCATATGTCAACGATTATTATCTGTGCTATTTTAGCTGTAGTCTGCTTCTTTGGGATCCGCAGTTCCATGAAGCGTGTTTCAAACGGCTGCTGCGGAACAGGGGACGAGGTAAAAAAAGTAAAAGCAGTAAAAGCAGAGGATACAGAGGTCTCTCATTATCCATACCATTATGAAGTGGAAGTGGAGGGTATGACCTGTAACCAGTGCAAAAAGAGAGTGGAGAATGCTTTTAATGAAAAGAAAGGATTTTATGCAAAAGTAAATCTGAAGCAGAAAAAAGCACAAGTCTACGCAAAAGAGCAGATCAGCATACAGGAGATCAGGGATATTGTCAGACGCAGCGGCTATGATCCTGGAACCTGCAAAAAACAGTAAAATCCTTATTGACAAAAAATATCAATAAAGAAAATTGAATAGTCATGCAAAAAAACAAGTGATATAATACAGAGAAATCCAAAAACAAAACAAAACCAGGAGGTACAAAAGAATGTTTAAATGTTTAAAAAACGCAGATTGGAAAAAAACAGGAATTTTTGCAGCAGGTGTTGCTTTTGGTACAGCCGGTATTAAAGCACTGTCCAGCAATGATGCAAAGAAACTTTACACAAACCTTACGGCAGCAGCACTTCGTGCAAAAGAGTGCGTTATGCAGACCGTAACAAAAGTTCAGGAAAATGCAGGCGACATCTACGAAGAAGCAAAACAGATCAACGAAGAGCGTGCAGCAAAAGAAGCTGTTTATGATGACGAAGATTTAAAAGAAGTAGAAGAAGTGGAAGCAGAAGCTGAAACAGAAGAAACAGAGGCAGAAGAGACAACAGAAGAAACAGCAGAACAGAGGTTTGAGGAAGATTGAAATTCAGAATTAAACACGAAATAAAAGGCAGAATCCGTATCCATATGGAGGCGAAGCGCCTGACATACAAAGAGGCAGATCTTTTCCAGTATTATCTGGAAGAACTGCAGCAGGTAACAAAAGCGGTTGTATATGAACGTACTGCAGACGCAGTCATCTGTTACCAGGGAGAACGCAGTGCTTTGTTAAAAAAGATAGCTGCCTATCGCTGCAAAGATGTAAAAGTTCCGGATGGTATACTGGAACATTCCGGACGGGAACTGAATGCTCAGTATCAGGAAAAGCTGGTCCATAAAGTTTTGTTCCACTACGGAAGAAAACTATTCCTGCCGGCTCCGGTCACAGCGGCTTACACCAGTCTCTGCGCGGTCAGATACATTTGGAAAGGAATTAAGACACTTGCAAAAGGCAAGATCGAGGTTCCGGTGCTGGATGGAACATCCATCGGAGTCTCTGTGCTGCGCGGTGACACAACAACTGCAGGTTCGATCATGTTCCTGCTTGGCATAGGGGAACTGCTCGAAGAGTGGACCCATAAAAAATCCGTTGGCGATCTGGCAAGGACGATGTCTCTGAATGTAGAAAAAGTATGGCTGAAAGAAGCATCTGGTCAGGAAGTGCTGGTTTCAGCAGCGAAGGTCAGAGAAAATGACAATATTGTGGTGCATATGGGCAATGTGGTTCCATTTGACGGAACCGTGGTAGATGGAGAGGCGATGATCAATCAGGCTTCCCTGACAGGTGAATCCGCACCGGTCCGCAAAACAGCCGGAAACACGGTGTTTGCAGGAACAGTCGTAGAGGAAGGCGAGATCACGGTCCTTGTCCGTAAAGCAGGCGGAACGAGCCGGTATGAAAAAATCGCAGCCATGATCGAAGAGTCTGAAAAACTGAAATCCGGACTGGAAAGTAAGGCAGAGCACCTGGCAGACAAACTGGTTCCGTATACACTTGCAGGAACAGCCCTTACCTGGCTCTTTACCGGAAATGTGACAAAAGCGCTTTCTGTACTGATGGTAGATTTCTCCTGTGCACTGAAACTGGCAATGCCGGTATCGGTACTTTCTGCGATCCGTGAAGCGGGAAGCTTCAAGATCACGGTCAAGGGAGGCAAGTTCCTGGAAGCAGTGGCGGAGGCAGATACGATCGTATTCGACAAGACTGGAACGCTGACTGAGGCAAGGCCGACCGTTGCAGAGGTGATTTCTTTTAATGGAGAGAGCCCGGATGAGCTGCTTCGCATTGCAGCCTGCCTGGAAGAGCATTTTCCTCATTCTATGGCAAAAGCAGTGGTGAATGCGGCAAAAGAGAGACATCTGGATCATGAGGAGATGCATACAAAAGTCGAGTATATCGTGGCACATGGTATTTCCACGACGATCGAGGGCAGAAAAGCCGTGATCGGAAGTCATCACTTTATTTTTGAAGATGAGAAATGCACGCTCCCGGAAGGAATGGAAGAAAGATTTGAAAACCTGCCGGAAGAATATTCGCACCTTTACCTGGCGATCCAGAACGAACTTGCAGCCGTGATCTGCATTGAAGACCCGCTCCGAAAAGAAGCATCACAGGTGGTTGGACAGCTGCGTAAAGCAGGACTTTCCAAAATTGTTATGATGACAGGTGACAGTGACCGTACCGCAAGGGCAATCGCAAAACGTGTCGGTGTTGATGAATATTATTCCGAAGTACTTCCGGAAGACAAAGCAGGCTTTGTTGAAAAAGAAAAGCAGGCAGGACGCAAGGTGATCATGATCGGTGACGGTATCAATGATTCGCCGGCACTTTCTGCGGCAGATGTTGGAATTGCCATCAGCGAAGGTGCAGAGATTGCAAGAGAAGTGGCTGATATTACGGTAGGCGCAGATGATCTTAAAGAGATCGTCAAACTGAAAAAGCTCAGTGATGCACTGATGCAGCGTATCCGCAGAAATTACAGGTTTATTGTCGGATTCAATACTGCCCTGATCGTGTGCGGTGTGACCGGAGTGCTTCTGCCTACGACATCCGCACTTTTGCATAATACATCCACGCTGGTGATCGGACTGCAGAGCATGAAGAACCTGCTGGATGAAGCAGAATAAAAAAACAGCCGTGTTTTAAAGACACGAAACACAAAAACAGAGCACATGGCAGGCATGTTTTCAGAGTTTATGGAAAATATGTCCGTCACAGCGGCTCTGTTTTTTGATAATAAAACACTAACAAAAGTCGGCTATTGAGAAAAAATAATCAATAAAAACCAAAAAAGTTGTTGACAGCTAATGAGTATTAGCATATACTAACCGTGAAGAAAAAGAAAAGGAGCCCACTTTGAGCTTGCTTTTACAAAAGGGAGGTTGCAAATGATGCCTTTAACGATGGCGAACACAGGTGAGCCGAATGTCATTAAAAAAGTCGGCGGTAAAGAAGAAACTCGAAGATTTCTGGAAAAACTGGGATTTGTGACAGGCGGGACGGTAACGGTCGTTTCTGAAATAGAAGGAAATCTGATCGTGAACGTAAAAGATTCCAGGGTTGCCATTGGCAAAGATATGGCCAATAAGATCATGGTCTGATGACAAAAGGCTATCTCCGGAGAAAATCAGAAAACAGAAAGGGTAGGCAGACATGAAAACATTAAGAGAAGTTGCCTGCGGACAGACTGTGACAGTGAAAAAACTGAGCGGTGCTGGTCCGGTAAAAAGAAGAATCATGGACATGGGTATCACAAAAGGTGTTACTGTTTTTGTAAGAAAAGTGGCACCGCTTGGCGATCCGATCGAAGTAACGGTTCGCGGTTATGAATTATCTCTTCGAAAAGCAGATGCAGAAATGATCGAAGTGGAATAATTTTTTTTACTTATAGATTAGATAATGCTAACATAAATAAGAGATACAAAATATAAATAAGTAAATACAAATAATAATAAGCTGTATGAATCAGCGGCCCGGACAAATGAGCCCGAAGGGTAATCGTTTTTTGGGAAAGAGGAGGAAAGTATGTCAGTTAAAATTGCATTGGCAGGAAATCCGAACTGCGGTAAGACTACACTGTTTAACGCATTGACAGGGTCTAACCAGTTCGTAGGAAACTGGCCTGGTGTAACTGTTGAGAAAAAGGAAGGTAAGCTCAAGGGGCATAAAGACATAACTATCATGGACTTACCTGGTATTTATTCTCTGTCCCCATACACACTGGAGGAAGTGGTTGCCAGAAATTATCTGATCAACGAAAAACCGGATGCGATCATCAATATCGTAGACGGAACCAACATCGAGCGTAACCTGTATCTGTCCACACAGATCCTGGAACTGGGTATTCCGGTGATTATGGCGGTCAACATGATGGATATCGTTGAGAAATCCGGCGATAAAATTTATGTGGATAAACTGAGTAAGAAGATCGGCTGTGAAGTAGTTGAGATTTCCGCACTGAAAGGTACCGGAATCCAGAAAGCAGCAGAAAAAGCAGTTGCCCTGGCTCAGAAAAACAAAACTTCCATTCCGGTTCATGAATTTGCAAAAGATGCAGAGGAGATCATTGAGAGAGTAGAAGATAAACTGGTCGGTGTAGTACCGGATGCACAGAGAAGATTCTTTGCGATCAAACTTCTGGAAAAAGATGATAAGATCCAGGATCAGATGAACCAAAGCGTAGATGTATCGAAAGAGATCGCTGAGATGGAAGAGAAATTTGATGATGATACCGAAAGTATTATCACAAACGAGAGATATACTTACATATCTTCGATTATCGGAGAGTGCTTAAAGAAAGACAGAAAAGAAAAACTGACCACTTCCGATAAGATCGATAAGATCGTAACAAACCGCTGGCTGGCACTGCCAATCTTTGCGGCAGTTATGTGGCTGGTATACTTTGTATCGGTAACAACCGTTGGTGACATCGCAACAGGCTGGGCAAACGATGGTGTATTCGGTGATGGATGGCATCTGTTCGGTATCGGAACAGCGTCCTACACAGAAGTTGCAGATGAATACACAGATGCAGAAACAGTAGTAAATGGTTTTCTGGATTATGAAAGCGAGCAGGGCGTAGACGTAGAAAGCGTTCAGACAGCTCTGGATTCAGAAGCAGATGATTATGATCCGGCAGCGGCAAAAGCAGCCCTGACAGAGTTTGCAACAACCATTTCTGATGCAGATACAGCAACCTATTCTGTAGTAGATGAAGAGACCATGGCAGACGAAGAAGTAACTTCTACCGGTGCAGATTTCCAGGAAGCAGTAGCAACCATGGATAAATATGATTACACAGCTCCGGATCCGGCAGACTACGGCGTATGGATTCCAGGTGTTCCGGTTCTGATCGAGAACGTGCTTGACAAAGTGGGATGTGCAGACTGGCTGAGAGGTCTGATCCTGGATGGTATCGTAGCAGGTCTTGGTGCTGTCCTCGGATTCGTTCCGCAGATCCTGATCCTGTTCATCTTCCTGGCATTCCTGGAAGGATGCGGATACATGGCACGCGTTGCCTTCATCATGGACCGAGTGTTCCGCAAATTTGGTCTTTCCGGTAAGTCCTTTATCCCAATGCTGATCGGCTCCGGCTGTGGCGTTCCGGGTATCATGGCTTCCCGTACGATTGAAAATGAAAGAGACCGTCGTATGACGATCATGACAACAACCTTTATCCCATGCGGTGCAAAACTTCCGTTTATCGCTATGGTTGCAGGAGCAATCTTCGGTGGAGCATCCTGGGTAGCACCATCTGCATACTTCCTTGGTATCGCGGCGATCATCTGCTCCGGTATCATCCTGAAGAAAACAAAAATGTTTGCAGGTGATCCGGCTCCATTCGTTATGGAGCTTCCGGCATACCATATGCCGACGATCGGAAGCGTTTTGAGAAGTATGTGGGAGCGCGGCTGGTCATTTATCAAAAAAGCTGGTACAATTATTCTGGTATCCACGATCGCTGTATGGTTCACAACATACTTTGGAGTTGTGGACGGCAAATTCCAGATGCTTTCTGAAGATCAGATCGATTACAGTATTCTGGCTGCGATCGGTAAAGCAATCTGCTGGATCTTCATTCCACAGGGATGGGGCAACTGGCAGGCAACCGTTGCATCTGTTACAGGTCTGGTTGCAAAAGAGAACATTGTTGGTACACTGGGCATCCTTTACGGAGGAGGAGATGCAAGCGTTTACGCAACCATGGGAGCAGCGTTCACAGCAGTAAGCGGATATTCCTTCCTGGCATTCAACCTGCTGTGTGCACCGTGCTTCGCAGCTATGGGTGCGATCAAACGTGAAATGAACAATACAAAATGGTTCTGGACAGCAGTCGGATATCAGTGCGGTTTTGCATATCTGGCAGCTCTGGTAGTAAACCAGATCGGCGGACTGTTCACAGGAGCTGGATTCAGTATCTGGACTGTTGCAGCATTCATTATTATTGCAGCATTTATTTACTTACTGGTTCGTCCTTACAAAGAAAGTACGACTCTGAACGTATCTGTAAAGACATCCAGGGCAAAATAAAATTTTGCCGAAAGCCTGAAAGGAGGATTTTTTATGGGAACAGTTGTAGTTGGTATTATTGTGGCAGGAGTGGTAGCACTTGCTGTCCGCAGTATGGTACGCGATAAGAAAAACGGAAAATCCATTCAGTGCGGCGGAGACTGTAAGAATTGTGGTGGTCACTGCCATTAAGGGAGGGACGATCGTGCCACAGAGAGAATACATTATCCGCAGGCTTAAGGAGCGAGGCTGCAGGATCACAAGACAGAGAATGATCATTCTGGATATCATCCTGCAGCAGGACTGCTCCTGCTGCAAAGAAATATATTACAAAGCTTCCAGGGAAGATGCAAAGATCGGCTTTGCAACCGTTTACCGCATGGTAAACATGTTGGAAGAGATCGGTGCCATCAGCAGAAAAAACATGTACAAAGTAGCATATGAAGAACTGTGCGAGGATGGCAGTTGTGAGGCGGAAAAGAAAAAGACCGCAAACAGTTGTATCGTAGAGCTGAGTGACCGCACGACTTATTGCCTCTCGGCAGAAAAACTGAACGCTGTATTTCAGGCAGGTTTGAAAGCATGCGGATATATTGAAAATCAGGAAATAAAGAAGATAGCCTGGAATTCTGACATGTGCTGTGCCAGATAAAGGCGAAAACGGACTGTTTCAGGATAGTCTTGACAGTCCGTTCTTTTAAAAACGTAGGTTAGTTAAAACTAATTAAAGATAGGCAGATAGAATAATAGTGGGGGAAAGATGCCATAAAACCACTCCTGTGCAAGCACGTCGTGGTTTCAGGTTTTTGACCCTGGCATCTTATAATTTTAAGAAAGATGGAGAGGATAAGAACATGAGTGTAGTGATTATTGGAGGAAATGAAAGAATGGTCTGTCAGTACGCTGACATTTGCAAATGCCATGGCTGCAAAGCAAAAGTTTTTGCAAAAGAGCATGGCTCGGTAAGAAAGAAAATCGGCTGCCCGGATCTTCTGATCCTCTTTACCAACACCGTATCACACAAAATGGTAAACACAGCGGTACAGGAAGCAAAACGGAACAATATTCCGGTTGCAAGGATCCACAGCAGCAGTGCAAGTGCACTGCACTCTGTACTGGAAGAACATTGCATCGCAATATAAAAAGGAGACTTTTCATGCTGGAACAATATCTGATCGAACACTGTTCGCCGACCCTGGCATCGGTGAAGACAGCAAATTTATTTACCTGGTCTTTTGCACCGGAGGAAATGCCAAAGCAGCAGGTACGGTACTGGAATCAGGAATTACAGGCAAGGGGGATTTCACTTGTCGTTCTGAGAGTACAGAATCAGAAGGCGCTGATGTATGTATGCCGCAAACAGAGACTGCAGGAGAGGCTGGATGAGCCGGAAGTGCAGAGTTTTCTTAGAAAATACGGCTATGCACAGAACGATGCTGATTATGCATTGCAAAGGCTGAAAGAGCGTCTTGCAAAGGCAGAGGGATTTCCGCATGAGATCGGTGTGTTTCTTGACTATCCGCTGGAAGATGTGGTTGGTTTTATTGAGAATGCAGGTCAGAATTACAAATGTTCCGGCTGCTGGAAAGTATATTGCAATGAATGTGAAACAAGAAAACTTTTTGCAAAATACAAAAAATGCAGGGAAGTCTATCGAAGACTCTGGAGCCAGGGGCGGGACATCCGCACACTTACCGTTGCATCATAAAAGTATAAAAAGAAAGAAGAGGAATAAAACATGAGCAAAGTAGCAGTTGTATATTGGAGTGGAACAGGAAACACAGAGATCATGGCAAACAAAGTTGCTGAAGGTGCAAAAGCAGCCGGTGCAGAAGTAGAAGTATTTGAAGCGGAAGGCTTCTCTGCTGATAAAATGGATGAGTTTGATGCCGTGGCATTCGGCTGCCCGTCCATGGGATGCGAAGAGCTGGAAGATACCATCTTTGAGCCGTTGTTTGCTTCCTGCGAATCCAAACTTCAGGGCAAGAAAATTGCTTTATTTGGTTCTTATGGCTGGGGCGATGGAGAATGGATGCAGAACTGGGAAGAAACCTGCAAAAATGATGGTGCCAATCTTGTATGTGACAGCGTGATCTGCAACGAAACACCGGATGACGAAGCAGAAGCAAACTGCATTAATCTTGGGAAAGCACTGGCATAAACAGTTTCTGTGCCGAAAAATCATATATTCATAGAAAATGCAATAAGAAAAGAGGGAGAACCTTCAGGGCAGATGGAAACAGACGCTCTGGAGGTTTTTGTATTAGCCGAAACTTAATCTGACGAAGTGCAGACTGCGCAGAGATTCTGTAAGGTAAAGAGGCGGCGGTTGCAGTACCGGTATTTCCTGTGTTAAAATAATATAATGATGCCAGTTGGGGGTTTTTGATTTAAACAGACAGAAAGGAAGCAGAGAAATGCGTCTTGAAAAAATACAGGGTTATTTAAAAGAAAAACAATGGAAATATGAATACAGTGAAGAGGACGGGCTTGGAAGCATTGATTTTGAACACCGGGGACTGAGTTACCATATCTGGGAGTTTGAAGATGGCGGATACGGTGCGGAGACAAATGTGCGCACAGTGGGCAGACAGGAAGATATTACCGGAGATTATGAAAAGGAGATCATAGACATCCTGAAAACATGGTAGGGCGGGGAACGGAAAATGTTTGAAATGGCGCGACAGATGTGCTATCCTACTTTCTATGGAGGTGAAAAGCCATGAAATTAACAAAATTACTGGAAAGAGTAGAATATGAATGTATAAATGGCTCTGCAGATGCCGAGGTGACAGATCTTGTCAATGACTCCAGAAAAGCAAAAGAAGGTTCTTTGTTTTTCTGCATCAAAGGAGCCGTTTCTGACGGACATAAATACGCTGCAGATGTGATCGCCAAAGGAGCAAAAGTTCTGGTTGTACAGGATGAAGTAGAAGCTCCAAAGGATGTGACGGTGATCAAAGTGGCAGACAGCCGCTATGCGATGGCACTGATCTCATCTGCATATTTTGATTATCCGGCGGAAAAAATGAAAGTGATCGGTATTACAGGAACAAAAGGAAAGACAACCACCACATATATGATAAAATCCATCCTGGAAAGTGCAGGACATAAGGTCGGACTGATCGGCACGATCGAGACGGTCATCGGAGATGAGCATATCCCGGCAGTCAACACGACACCGGAGTCATACACTGTGCAGTCCTATTTTGACCAGATGGTAAAAGCCGGATGTGACTGTGTTGTGATGGAAGTATCTTCGCAGGGGCTGATGCTGCACCGGACAGCAGGCATTCCGTTTGAGATCGGCATTTTTACAAACATCGAGCCGGATCACATCGGACCGGCAGAACATGCAAGTTTTGAAGACTATATGCACTGCAAAGGACTGCTGTTTCAGCAGTGCAAGCTTGGTATCGTCAATATGGATGACAAACATCTCGACCAGGTGTTAAAAGGTCATACCTGCAGGATTGAGACGTTTGGATTCTCAGAAAAAGCAGACCTTCATGCCGGGAATGCAAAACTGGTATCAAGACCGGGTTATCTTGGTATTGATTACACGGCGGAAGCAAAAGATTTTCATCTGGATGTCGAGATTGATATTCCGGGCAAATTCAGCGTCTACAACTCTCTGACAGCGATCGCAGTCTGCCGCCATTTCGGTGTCTCAAAAGAGGACATATTAAAAGCACTGGCACAGGCAAAAGTAAAAGGACGTATCGAGATGATCAAAGTATCAGATGATTTTACCCTGATGATCGACTATGCCCATAATGCCATGAGTCTTGAGAGCCTCCTGACGACGTTAAAAGAATATCATCCGAATCGTCTGATATGCCTGTTCGGCTGCGGTGGAAACCGTGCAAGATCCAGAAGGTTTGAAATGGGAGAAGTTTCCGGAAGACTTGCGGATCTGACAATCATCACATCCGATAATCCACGTTTTGAGAAACCGCTGGATATTATTGCGGATATCCGTACCGGTATCGAAAAGACGGATGGCAAGTACATTGAGATCCCGGATCGGAAAGAAGCGATCGCATGGGCCATCCACCACGGTCAGAAGGGCGATGTGATCGTTCTTGCCGGAAAGGGCCATGAGGATTATCAGGAGATCGAGGGCAGGAAATATCCGATGGATGAGCGAGTGCTGATCCAGGAGATCCTTGCAGAAGATGCAGCGAAAGGAAAGTAAGTGTCAGGAACAGAACAAGTACTTTATGCGAATGTGACCGTAGATATCAGCCATGAAAAGCTGGATAAGATTTTTCAGTACCGCGTGCCAGAGGCTCTGCGGACGCTGGTCCATCCGGGAACAGCCGTTACGATTCCGTTTGGGAACGGCAACCGCCAGATACAGGGCTATGTGATCGGTCTGACAGATCATCCGGACTACCCGCCCCAGAAGATCAAAGAGATCCGGGATGTCAGCCAGGGACAGATGAACGTAGAAGGAAAACTGATCGCACTGGCTGCGTGGATGAGGGATTATTATGGCTCAACGATGATACAGGCATTAAAAGCGGTGCTTCCGGTCAGACAGAAGGTGGCACAGAGAGAAGAAAAACAGATCCGTCTGCTGCTGTCAGAAGAAGAGGCACAAAAAATGCATGCCCTGTTTGAAAAGAAAAATCAGAAAGCCAGGGCAAGACTGTTAAGGGCATTGCTGGAAATGGCAGGGCAGAACGAAAAAGATATGGCAATCCTTTCCTGGGAGCTGGCAAAAGAGCAGTATGGTATTACCATGCCGGTCGTGCGGGTGCTGGAAGAAAAGGGCATCGTAAAGCTGGAACGCATGCGCATTTACCGTGATCCGCTGGATCTGATATGTTCAAAGTCCGGGCAGGATCAGGACAATGCGAAAATGCGGACAGGCAGAGATATCTTTCTGAACGAAGAACAGCAGATGGCAGTCCAAACGATTTTAAAAGAGTGGGATCAGAAAGATAAGTCTGTTTATCTGCTGCATGGTGTGACCGGAAGCGGAAAAACAGAAGTATACATGGAACTGATCGATTTTGTACGAAAAAAGGGAAAACAGGCGATTTTTCTGATCCCGGAAATCGCTCTGACGTATCAGATGGTGCTGCGGTTTTACCGCAGATTCGGCAGCCGTATTTCTGTTCTGCACTCCCGGATGTCGGCAGGCGAGCGTTACGATCAGTACGAAAAAGCAAAAAACGGTGAGATTGACATTATGATCGGTCCAAGGTCGGCACTGTTCACACCATTTTCCAATCTTGGCATTATCATTATCGATGAGGAACATGAAGAGTCCTATAAAAGTGAAACAGTTCCGCGCTATCATGCAAGAGAAACGGCACAGAAACGGGCAGAAATGGAAGGTGCCAAACTTGTGCTGGGATCGGCAACCCCATCGGTGGAGTCTTATTACCGGACAGAAAAAGGAGAATACTGCCTGCTTGAGATGACACAGCGGGCAAATGGAAAGGAACTTCCGTATGTTCAGATTGAGGATATGCGGCAGGAGATGCGGGAGGGCAACCGCTGCATTTTAAGCCGCCGTCTGCAAAAGCAGCTTGGGATATGCCTTGAGAGGGGCAGTCAGGCGATGCTGTTTCTGAACCGCCGCGGCTATGCCGGGTTTGTGGCATGCCGTTCCTGTGGTACGGTGATCGGATGTCCCCACTGCAATGTGTCCCTGTCGCTTCACAAAAAGGTTACGGCAGGCGAAAAGCTGGTGTGCCATTACTGCGGTTATACACAGCCAAATCCACGCCTTTGTCCATCCTGCGGTTCTCCTTTTATCGGAAGTTTTCAGATTGGGACACAGCAGGTGGTAAGCCAGGTACAGAAAATGTTCCCAAAGGCACGTATTTTGCGTATGGACGCAGATACGACCAGAGGAAAAGACGGATACCATAAAATTTTGGATACTTTTGTCAGAGGTGAAGCCGATATTTTAGTAGGGACACAGATGATCGTCAAAGGGCATGATTTTGAAAATGTTACGCTTGTCGGGGCACTGGCAGCGGACCTGTCGCTTCATATGAGCGATTACCGGTCAGCAGAGAGGACTTTTCAGCTCCTGACGCAGGCAGCAGGGCGTGCGGGCAGAGGGGCAAAATCAGGCAGCGTTGTGATCCAGACGTACGAACCGGGAAATTACAGTATTCAGGCGGCAGCAAAGCAGGATTATCAGGCTTTTTATCAAGAAGAGATCCTGTACCGCAGTCTGATGGATTACCCGCCGGTCGGCGGCATGCTGGCCCTGCATGGACAGGGAGAGGATGAAACGTATCTTCAGATGGCGATGGATTACCTGAAAAAATACCTGGATGTTCTGGCAAAAAAAACACAGGCAAGGGTGATAGGACCTGCAGATGAAAGTGTCTCGAAGGTTGCAGATACCTACCGGAAGGTGATCTATGTAAGGCATGACCTGCAGGAAGTGCTGGATCAGATCAAAGAGCGGACAGAACAATACATTGAAATAAACAGAGGCTTTGATAAAATTACTATTCAGTATGACAGAGATTAGAGAAGGCGGAGGATAAAAGAGATGGCAACCAGAACAATAAGAACACTCGGAGACGATGTACTGACGAAAGTGTGCAAAGAAGTAAAAGAAGTGACACCAAAGACGAGAGAACTGATCGATGATATGTTTGAGACAATGTACGATGCGATGGGGGTGGGGCTTGCAGCAAATCAGGTTGGTATGCTCAAAAGAATCGTAGTCATCGACTGCGGAGACGATCCACACGTCCTGATCAATCCGGTGATCATCGAGACAGCCGGAGAGCAGAGAGGCTATGAGGGATGTTTAAGCGTCCCTGGAAAGACCGGGATCGTTACCAGACCGGATTATGCCAAAGTAAAAGCATATGATGAAGATATGAAGGAATTTATCCTGGAAGGAGAGGGACTTCTTGCCCGTGCCATCTGCCATGAATGTGAACATCTGGATGGACATATGTACGTAGAAAAAGTAGAGGGCGAATTAGAAGATGCAGCTCCTTATGAGGAAGAAGAATAACAGGAGGCCTGAAAGATGAAGATTGTATATATGGGTACACCGGATTTCGCGGTGGAGGCACTGGAAGCACTGGTTTCATCGAAGCATGAGGTGATCGCTGTCTTCACACAGCCGGATAAACCAAAGGGACGCGGAAAGGCGATGCAGTTTACCCCGGTCAAGGAAGTGGCTGTCCGGGAAAATATTCCGGTCTATCAGCCCCAAAAAATAAGGGATCCGGAAGTGGTGGAACAGATCAGGGCACTTGTACCAGATGTGCTGGTTGTCGTGGCATTTGGCCAGATCATACCGCAGGAAATTCTGGATATTGCACCTTATGGATGCATCAATGTGCATGGTTCTCTTCTTCCGAAATACCGCGGGGCTGCCCCGATCCAGTGGGCAGTGATAGACGGCGAAAAGGAATCGGGAGTTACCACCATGCAGATGGATGCCGGCCTGGATACCGGAGATATGCTGCTTAGAACAGTTGTGCCTCTGGATGAAAAAGAAACAGGAGGAAGCCTGTTTGACAAGCTGAGCAAAGCGGGGGCAGGACTGCTCCTTGAGACGCTTGATGCACTGGAGAAGGGCACGGTCACTCCGAAGAAACAGGGAGAATCACCGACTGCCTATGCGAAAATGCTCACAAAAGATATGGGAGCGATAGACTGGAACCGCCCGGCAGAAGAACTGGAGAGGCTGATCCGGGGACTGAACCCGTGGCCGAGTGCCTACACAAAGCTAAACGGCAGAACCCTGAAAATATGGGCAGCCGATGTGTGCGGACAGGTGGGCGAAAAAGAACAGCCGGGAACCGTATTAAAGGCAGAAAAAGCTGAGTTCCTGATCCAGACAGGAGAAAAGATCCTCTCAGTGAAAGAACTTCAATTAGAAGGTAAGAAACGTATGGACACGGCAGCCTTTCTTAGGGGCTGTCATCTTGAGAAAGGGATGAGATTATAATGTATGGATGGTACTATGATCCGACAGTGATTCTTGTTTTTGCAGGACTGATCCTGACGATGATTGCTTCCGCAGGTGTAAAGAGTACTTTTGCAAAGTATTCCCGCGTGCGCTGTATGGCAGGTTATACCGGGGCACAGGCGGCACAGGAAGTGCTGAACAGAAGCGGGATTTATGATGTACGCATTGAGCGTGTGGCAGGAGAACTGACTGACCACTATGATCCGAGATCCAAAGTACTGCGTCTTTCTGACAGTACCTACGCATCCGATTCGGTTGCAGCAGTATGTGTGGCAGCCCATGAGTGCGGTCATGCGATCCAGCATCAGAAAGGATATGGGCCGCTGGTGCTTCGAAGTACACTGGTTCCGGCAGCCAATATTGGTTCGAGCCTTTCCTGGCCGGTTTTTGTTGCAGGACTGATCTTCAGTATGCGTCCGCTGCTTATGATCGGTATTTTACTTTTTGGACTGGCGGTGATCTTTCAACTGGTGACACTGCCGGTTGAGTTCAATGCGTCCAGCCGCGCCATCCAGATTCTGGAAGGCACCGGTATGCTTGGAAGCAGTGAGGTCACAGGCGCAAAGAAAGTACTTCGAGCCGCAGCCATGACCTATGTGGCAAGCCTTGCTGCATCGATTCTGCAGTTGCTGCGTCTTGTCATTTTAGCAGGAGGAAACAGAAGAGATGATTAATCTGAGAGAAATTATCCTCGGTGCACTGATGGAGATTGTGGAGGAAGAGCAGTACAGTCACATCGTACTCAAGGAAGTGCTGGAAAAATATCAGTATCTGGATAAACGTGACCGTGCATTTATCACGCGAGTGACCGAGGGAACGCTGGAAAATATGATTCAGATGGATTATATTATAGAACGTTTTTCAAAAATAAAAATCGAAAATATGAAACCTGTCATCCGCAACATTCTGCGCATGTCGGTGTATCAACTGAAATATATGGACAGCGTGCCGGATTCTGCGGTGTGCAATGAAGGCGTGCGTCTGGCGCAGAAGCGGGGGTTCTATCAGCTCAAAGGTTTTGTGAACGGTGTGCTTCGAAGTGTTGCAAGAAATCTGGATAAAGTAGAATATCCGTCAAAAGAGAGACAGCCGATGCTTTACCTTTCCATTACTTATTCCATGCCGGAATGGATCGTAAAGAACTGGTGTGAACTTTATGGCTTTGAGGCGGTAGAGAAGATCTGCCAGGATATGCATGAAGAAAAGCCGACATCGATCCGTTGTAATCTTGACAAAGCTTCCAAAGCAGAAATCATGGAAAGTCTGCAGGGGCAGGGAATCGAAGCAGAACAGGTTCCTTATCTGGATTATGCACTGAATATCAAAAACTACAATTATATGAAAGCAGTCGATGCATTCAAAAAAGGCTGGTTCCAGGTACAGGATGTCAGTTCGATGCTGGTTTCTGAAATTGCAGCACCCAAATGGGGCGATTACTGTATCGATGTCTGTGCAGCCCCGGGAGGCAAAAGTCTCCATCTTGCGGATATGCTGCGCGGAAGCGGACATGTGGAAGCAAGAGATATCACGGATTACAAAGTACAGCTGATGCAGGAAAACATCGAACGGATCGGCGTGATCAATATGTCTGCAGCCCTTCAGGATGCGACGGTTTTTGACCCGCAGTCAGAAGAAAAAGCAGATGTTCTTCTGGCAGATGTACCATGTTCGGGACTTGGTGTGATCGGCAAAAAAGCCGATATCCGCTACAAGATGACACCGGCAAAACAGGCCGAGATCATCAAACTGCAAAGAAAGATCCTTGATACAGTCTGGAAATATGTCAAAGTCGGCGGGACGCTGATCTACAGCACCTGCACGATCGGTGCGGAGGAAAATCAGTATAACGTAAAGTGGTTTCTGGAAAACTATCCGTTTGTACTGGAGAGCATGGATCCGTATATCTGTGACGAACTGAAAGGGAAAACGACAGAAGCGGGTTATCTTCAGCTTCTGCCGGGCGTACATAAGTCCGACGGATTTTTCATCGCACGCCTGAAAAGGATAAAGTAGAGGTATGTGCATGGAAAAAACAGATATCAAATCAATGGATCATGAGGAACTGAAGGCGTTTTTTGTCAGCATAGGCGAAAAGCCTTTCCGGGCAAAACAGGTGTATCAGTGGATGCATGAGAAGCAGGCAGACGGATTTGATGAGATGAGTAATCTCTCCAAAAACCTGCGGGAAAAATTATCGGAAATATGTGAATATACCTGCCTTGAGAATGTGCAGACATTAGTCTCAAAGCTGGACGGGACACGGAAATATCTGTTCCGCCTTTCAGACGGCTATGTGATCGAGAGTGTGCTGATGCGTTACCAGCACGGCAATTCGGTCTGTATTTCCACACAGGTCGGCTGCCGTATGGGCTGCCGTTTCTGCGCCTCCACGATCGGGGGAAAGACAAGAGATCTGACGGCTGGCGAGATGCTTGATCAGATTTACCGCATTCAGAAAGATATCGGGGAGCGGGTTTCCAACCTTGTGATGATGGGAACCGGAGAACCTCTGGATAACTATGACAATGCGGTAAAATTTATCCGTATGTTAAGTGATGAACACGGTCTGAATATCAGCCAGAGAAATATCACGTTGTCGACCTGCGGGATTGTGCCGCGGATGCGTCAGCTTGCAGATGAAGGATTTCAGATTACACTGGCACTTTCCCTGCATGCACCAGACCAGGAAAAAAGAAAGGCGCTGCTTCCGATCGCCGGAAGGTATGAGATCCATGAGACAGTGGATGCATGTCGCTATTATTATGAAAAAACTGGACGCCGGATCACATTCGAATACAGTCTGGTAGGCGGACAGAACGATTCAAAAGAAGATGCGAGGCAGCTCTATGAGCTGATCCATGACATAAACTGTCATGTAAATCTGATCCCGGTCAATCCGGTAAAAGAACGTTCCTATGTGCAATCAGAGAAAAAAGTGATTGCAGAATTTAAAAATAAACTTGAAAATTGCGGAATAAATGTTACTATTAGAAGAGAAATGGGACGTGATATAGGCGGTGCTTGTGGACAACTTAGGAAAAGTTATATGGATAAAGAAAAAAAGGAGTAAAAGCATGAGATCATGCTGTGTTACCGATGTAGGACAGAAAAGAACCATGAACCAGGATTTTGTGTTTGCTTCGGATACCCCGGTAGGGCCTCTGCCGAATCTGCTGATCGTGGCAGATGGTATGGGCGGACATCAGGCGGGTGACACCGCATCCCGCTATACGGTGGAAGTGATCGTAAGTCATATTAAACGAAGCCGGGAACGCAATCCGATACGCGTGCTCCGCAGTGCCATAGAGACAGCAAATGAAAAAGTAGTTGAAAAGGCAGCAGGAGATGAAAGACTGAGCGGCATGGGAACGACAGTAGTAGCAGCTACGGTTGTTCAGAATTATCTGTATGTTGCCAATGTAGGTGACAGTAGATTATATCTGGTCCGAGATCATATAAAACAAATAACAAGAGACCATTCCCTTGTAGAAGAGATGGTACGGATAGGGGAGATCAGCCGGGAACAGGCAAGAAATCATCCCGACAAAAATATTATCACAAGAGCAATCGGAGCACATCGCGATGTTGCGGTGGATTTCTTTGATCTGGATCTGCAGAAGGGAGACAAGATTCTGATGTGCTCAGACGGTCTTAGCAATATGGTAGAAGATGCTGAGATCGAAAGGATTGTGAAAAGCGGCAGAGAACTGCCAAAGATAGCCATGGATCTGATCGCAAAGGCAAACGAGAATGGCGGTAAGGATAATATCGCGGTTGTGCTTGCACAGCCGCTGACAGGTGAGGTGGAGCAATGTTAAAAGAAGGCATGTTTATTCAGGATCGTTATGAGATCATCAGCAGGATCGGCTCCGGTGGGATGGCAGATGTCTACAAGGCAAAAGATCATACGCTGAACCGTTTTGTAGCTGTGAAAGTATTAAAGCCTGAATTTCGAAAAGACAGGGGATTCATCAGTAAATTCCGGGTAGAAGCACAGTCCGCAGCAGGACTTGCACATCCGAATATTGTAAATGTTTATGATGTAGGGGAAGATAATGGCATCAGTTTTATTGTGATGGAACTGGTAGAAGGCATCACTTTAAAAGAATATATTGAGAAAAAGGGGAGACTTGCGGTTCGGGAAGCGACCAGCATTGCAATTCAGGTATCGATGGGACTGCAGGCGGCACACAACAACGGGATCGTACATCGCGATGTGAAACCGCAGAATATTATTATTTCTACGGATGGTAAGGTAAAAGTAACCGATTTTGGTATTGCAAGAGTGGCCACATCCAATACCATCAGCTCCAATGTCATGGGTTCTGTACACTACAGTTCACCGGAGCAGGCCAGGGGCGGATACAGCGACTACAAGAGTGATATTTACTCGCTTGGTATTACGATGTACGAGATGCTGACCGGTCATGTTCCGTTTGACGGAGATACAACGGTAGCGATCGCACTCAAACATCTGCAGGAAGAAATGCAGTCTCCGCGAAAATATGTTCCGGATCTGCCAAAGAGCACGGTTCAGATCATTTACAAATGCACCCAGAAAAGCCCGGACAGACGTTATAACGACATGGAAGAACTGATCGGAGACCTGAAAGAATCGCTGGTCAATCCGGAAGGGGATTTTGTACGGATCGCCCCGCTTGACAGTCATGCGCATACGGTGATCGTCTCCAAAGATGAGCTGAACAAGATCAAAGAAGGACGTGCGGAAGTACAGCCGCCGGAAGATACTTATCAGAAAAATGTTGAAATCGCAAATCAGATTCCGACGCAGCAGAATATGCAGGGCGGCAGAGTGCCTTATCAGGAAAAGACTTATCCGCCAAGAACACAGAATTATGGCGGCAGATATTATCAGAACGAGGATGAAGACGAAGAAGATGCAGGCATAAATCCTAAACTGGAGAAATTTATGACCATCGGAAGCATCATACTGGGACTTCTGATCCTCTTCATCTTTCTGGCACTGGTCGGAAGTGCGACCGGTCTGTTTGACCTGGGATTTCTGGCAGGCGGAAACAGTAAGAAACAGACAGAGACAACCCTGGAGACAACACAGGATTCCGGCAAGATCGAAGTGCCAAACCTTCTTGGAAGAACAGAGGAAGAAGCAAAAGAACTGCTTGCGGATTCCGGACTTGGCATAGAGTATGCAGGGGAGGAACCGTCCGCAGAGTATGACAAGGGACAGATCATGCTCCAGCAGCCGGCGGCCGGTGAGATGGCAGAGAAAAATACAACAATCTCCTACACCGTCAGCAGCGGCAGTGATAAGATCACTGTGCCGGATCTGGCAGACAAGACAGCCGAAGATGCAAAAGCAGAGCTGGAAAAAGCAGGACTGAAATGTGACCAGGAAGAAGTTTATGATACTTCGGTGGACACCGGAAAAGTAAGCTATACCAGTCCTGGTGCAGGGCAGGAAGTGACACAGAATTCTACCGTAACTATTTATATCAGCAAAGGCGGAAATAACAGCGACTCATACGACGATCCCTCTGATATGGTAACTGTTCCGAATGTGACAGGACAAAATTCAGATGCGGCGCAGTCTATGCTGGAAAATATGGGGCTGGCAGTGAAGGTCAAAACTACGCAGGATACCGGAAGAGAGGACGGCGAAGTGCTGGAACAGGATGTCGAATCCGGTGAGAGTGTAGAAAAGGGAACTACGATCAATCTGACTGTCAACCAGCTTTTGGCATCAGGCGGTGATTCACAGACGAAAGAGACAACAAAAGAAACAAAAAGCAGCAAAAAGAAATATTCTACGGATGTGAAGCTTTATGCCCCACAGGATTACAACGGGGAAAAAGTAAGGATTGAGCTTGTTCAGGACGGTAAAACAACGACACTGGTAGATGGAGAAGCCGTAGAGTTTCCATACCGTCTGAAGACAACATCGAACTCAGACAGCAGTGCGACAGCCTATGTGTATGTACTGGATGATAACGGGGACGTATCCAAAAAAGTAGAATATGACGGCGTGCCGTTTTCCAAATAAGCGGCACAGAACATGGAGTTTTCATGCAGGGAAAAATTATAAAAGGGATTGCCGGATTTTATTATGTCCATGTACCGGGAAAAGGGGTATATCAGTGCAAGGCAAAAGGCATTTTCCGTAAGCATAAAGTAAAGCCGCTGGTGGGGGACGATGTGTGCATCGATATTCTGGATGAGGAAAAGAAAGAAGGAAACATCAAGGATATCTTTCCGCGCAGAAATGCCCTGATCCGCCCGGCAGTTGCCAATGTAGACCAGGCAATGGTGATCTTTGCAGTCAGCAGACCGGCACCGAATCTGGGGCTTCTGGACCGGTTTCTGATATCCATGGAATATCAGGAGATACCGGCGATCGTATGTTTTAATAAAAGAGATATCGCAGGAGATGAAGAAGAAGAGAAGCTGCGCAGTATCTATGAGAAATGTGGCTGCCATCTGCTCTTTACCAGTGTAAGGGAACAGACCGGAACAGAACAGATCCGGGAGCTTCTGCAGGGCAGGACTACCGTAGTGGCAGGTCCGTCCGGAGTCGGCAAGTCTTCGATGATCAATTTTCTCTATCCGGAAGCAGAGATGACCGTAGGAGAGATCAGCCAGAAGATCGACCGCGGAAAGCATACGACCAGACATTCGGAACTGTTTTCCATCGGTGACAATACGTATCTGATGGACACACCGGGGTTCAGTTCGCTTTATCTGACTGATTTTGAAAAAGAAGATCTGAAAGAGTATTTTGCCGAATTTCGAAAATACGAACCATACTGCCGTTTTCAGGGCTGTATGCATTTGAGTGAGCCGGACTGCGGTGTCAAAGAGGCACTTCTGGAAGGCAGGATCAGTTCCGTACGGTATGGCAGTTACAAAGAACTGTATGAAGAACTGAAGCAGAAAAGGAGGTACTGAATATCATGAAATATGAATTGTCACCGTCTATTCTTTCGGCGGATTTCGCAAAACTGGGTGAGGAGATCCGCACGGTGGAGCAGGCGGGTGTAAACTATCTTCATATTGATGTGATGGATGGAATGTTTGTGCCGAGCATTTCCTTTGGATTCCCGATCATAAAGTCGATCCGCAAGATTAGCAAAATGGTTTTTGATGTGCATCTGATGGTAGAACAGCCGGAGCGTTATATCGAAGAGATCGCGGCAAGCGGAGCAGATATCATCACAATCCATGCAGAAGCCTGCAAACATCCGGACCGTGCCATCGAGCAGATCCATCAGTCAGGAAAAAAGGCCGGCATTGCCCTGAATCCTTCTACATCCTTACGGGAACTGGATTATCTGCTTGAAAAAGTGGATATGGTACTGCTTATGACCGTCAATCCGGGCTTTGGAAATCAGAAATACATTCCGTACTGTACCGGAAAGATCAAAGAGCTGCGTACGATCATAGAGGAAAAAGGACTTCAGACCGATATCGAGGTGGATGGAGGTATCAATGATACGACCATTGATGCGGTACTGGAGGCAGGAGCGAATATTCTGGTGGCAGGATCGGCAGTGTTTGGCAGAAAAACGGCCGAGAATGCAGAAAAATACAGAAAACTGCTGGAAGATTATCAGGAGAGTCACAGATGAAAAAAGCAGTGATCATCAGCGGGGGCAAAATTCAGACCGATTTTGCCCTTGATTTTTTGAAAAAAAACAAATGGGATTTTGTGATCGGAGCAGATAGAGGACTGGTTTTCTGTCATCATCAGCAGATCCTGCCGACGCATATCGTCGGTGACTTTGATTCGGCAGGAGAAGAAGAATATGTGTATTACCATGAACATACGGATATTCCAATTCGGAGATTAAATCCGGTCAAAGATTTTACCGACACCGATGTAGCACTGCGCCTGGCACTTGAACTGGGGGCACAGGAGATCTGTATTCTGGGCGGTACCGGAACCAGGCTCGACCACGTAGCAGCCAATATACGAACACTTTCCATTGCAATGAAGCAGGGGGTATGGGCATATCTGCTGGATGAAAATAATAAAATATATCTGACAGATCATGCACTGAAAATTCAGAAAGAAGTACAGTTTGGAACCTACCTTTCTTTGTTTGCTGTGGGAGAACCGGTCGAAAACCTGACTTTGGAAGGAATGTATTATCCGCTGGATGGATATCGGCTTAGCGGTCTGGATCCGCTTTGTGTGAGCAACGAGATTGCAGAAAAAGAAGGTAAGATATCATTTTCGAAAGGCGTTTTACTGGTGATCGAGTCGAAAGACTGAAAAGACTGGCAGAAAATGTCGAAAAATGGCATCTGGTGTAGAAAGCAGTCGATGAGTTCTTTGGATGGGGACTTGCAATCAGGCAGCACACTGTGTTACACTGTTGGTGCTGAGAAATAGCAAAAAATGTCATTTACATAGAAAGGAAATTACAAATGAAACTTGGTATTGTAGGACTGCCAAACGTAGGAAAAAGTACACTGTTTAATTCTCTGACAAAGGCGGGTGCAGAATCTGCGAACTATCCGTTCTGTACGATCGACCCGAATGTCGGTATTGTAACCGTTCCGGATGAACGGCTGAATCTGCTTGCAGATCTGTATCATTCAGCAAAAGTGACACCGGCAGTGATTGAATTTGTCGATATTGCAGGTCTGGTAAAAGGAGCATCCAAAGGTGAAGGACTTGGTAATCAGTTCCTTGCAAACATTCGTGAAGTAGATGCGATCGTGCATGTGGTCCGCTGCTTTGAAGATCCAAATGTCATTCATGTGGATGGAAGCGTAGATCCGGCAAGAGATATTGAGACGATCAATCTCGAACTGATTTTTTCCGATATCGAGATTCTGGAGCGCAGGATCGCAAAGAGCAGCCGCGGTGCAAGAAATGATAAAAAGCTTGCCAAAGAAGTGGATTTTCTGCAGAGACTGAGAGCATATCTGGAAGAAGGAAATCTGGCAATTGGTTTTGGACTTCAGGATGAGGATGAAGAAGGCTGGTTTGCAGAATACAACCTGCTGACAGCAAAACCGGTGATCTATGCGGCAAATGTATCAGAAGATGATCTGGCAGATGACGGAGCATCCAACGAATACGTGCAGGCAGTAAGGGAACTGGCAAAGAAAAGCGGAAGCGAAGTGTTTGTGATCTGTGCACAGATCGAGCAGGAGATTTCCGAGCTGGATGAGGATGAAAGAAAGATGTTCCTCGAAGATCTTGGTTTAAAAGAGTCCGGACTGGAGAAACTGATTAAAGCAAGCTACAGCCTGCTGGGACTGATCAGTTACCTGACAGCCGGCGAGACAGAAACCAGGGCCTGGACTATTAAAAAAGGTACAAAGGCACCGCAGGCAGCCGGAAAGATCCATTCTGATTTTGAGAGAGGATTTATCCGTGCAGAAGTTGTAAATTATCAGGATCTTCTGGACTGCGGAAGCTATTCAGCAGCAAAAGAAAAGGGACTGGTAGGTCTGGAAGGAAAAGAATATGTTGTAAAAGATGGCGACGTAGTTCTCTTCCGTTTCAATGTATGATCACAGAAACGATGAGGTGATATGATGGATACATCCATAAACTTTCCAAACCTTGGAATTTATCTATCGAACGTTGGAAAATCGATCAGCATCGGCAGATTTGAGATTGCCTATTACGGCATGATCATTGCATGCGGCATGCTGCTTGGACTTTTTCTTGCTATGTGGGTAGCGAAAAAAACAAAACAGGACCCGGAACTGTATTTTGATGTGGCACTTTATGCCATTCCGATCGCACTGATCGGCGCGCGGGCTTATTATGTCATTTTTTCCTGGGATCAATATAAGGATAATCTGATCCATATCCTCTACTTCAGGGAAGGCGGTCTGGCGATTTTTGGCGGTGTCATTGCGGCGGTGATTACTTTTTATGTATATGTAAAGATCAAAAAACAAAATTTCTGGCTTATGGTGGATACCGGATGTGTGGGACTTGTTCTGGGACAGATCATTGGACGCTGGGGCAACTTTTTTAACAGAGAAGCCTTTGGCGGCTATACAGATGGACTGTTTGCAATGCAGCTTCCGCTGAATGCCGTACGTACTTCAGATGTCACGCAGGAAATGATGGAACACCTGCAGACTATCAGGGGCGTACAGTATATACAGGTGCATCCGACTTTCTTATATGAAAGTCTGTGGAATACAGGGATTCTCCTGATACTGTTGTTTTTTACAAAACACAAGAAATTTAACGGCGAGATATTTTTGCTTTATCTTGCGGGCTATGGAATCGGAAGATTCTGGATCGAAGGTCTTCGGACAGACCAGCTTCTGATACCTGGAATCGGACTTCCGGTATCACAGGTACTTTCGATGATCGTGGCCATTTGTTCCATCATAGTAATACTGATTCAAAGAAAAAGAAGCGCAGCGAAAACAACTGCGTAAAAGCACAGAAAGACAGAGGGATGTACAATGAGCAGAAATAACGAAATGCACAGCAAAGTGGAAACGATCAAAGAGAGCATCGAGTGTGAGAGAAAAAAATTGGATGAGATTATTTTGTCCGGAAATGCCGAGGAGATCTACATGCAGAATATCAAAGTAGATCAGTTGATCGAGCAGTATATCGATCTGGCACAGGCATAGTGTGCACAGCAGATTTTCGGTCATAGAACAACAGGAAAGGCAGGGGTATGGTACTCCTGCCTTTTTTATAAGGAGGCGATTTTATGGCATCAAGTGAACTATCTGTCATAAGAATGTTTTTTTGTTACATATAGTTACTGCTAAAGTTCGGAAAATGTAGACAAATCAAGGAAAACTATGGTAAAATATATATTATTTTTGGGAAAAGAATTGCAAATCTATTTTGATTATTAGACATTCAAAAGGAGGCGATTCTATGGCATCAAGTGAACTATCTGTCTTAACAAAGGCAACAAAACCAGCAAAGGAGGAATTGGGTGAGAAGGAAAGATGTGATGAAAAAGGGAACGCCATGGCTGCTGACGGCAGCGTTGCTGGTGGGATTGCTCCCCATAGCAGGGACACCGACCACTGTACAGGCGGAAACTGGTGAAACGACGGAAACTACAACGGCTAAGACCATTGCAGGACTTGGTACAGGCATGATTGCTGACCCGACAGCACCATCTGCGGATACAGATGCATGGAAGGGTAGCTATGTGTACTTTGGTAACTATGATGCGGATGGTGATGGAACAGCAGAGCCTACAAAATACCGTGTATTAGATGCCAATACCACAAGATTCAGTGAGGCAGACGACGATGGTAATCAGGCTGAGACTATGTTACTGGATAGTGATAAAATCCTCTATGATCAAAAGTTTGATAATGATGGTAAAGCAAATGAAGGATACACGAAAGCCAATGATTGGGCAGGAAGTGATGTAAAGAACAGTCTCAATGGAACTGACTTTTTGAATAAGGATGGTGTATTTACCACAGCAGAGAAAAGTGCCATCGCCCAAAGTACCATTGCTGCCCATGCACTTATCGCTGAAAACGAAGAGGAAGCCAATGCGGAAGGTGCAGTTGGAATAGCTGGTTGGACAAAGGGTGCATTTGCTAATTATGTACCACTGACTGGAGAGAAAGTCTTTTTGCTGGATGCAGAAGATGTATCCAACAATGCCTACGGATATAGTACAACAGGTGGCAGTTGTGGAAACCGAAAGAAGTCAGGCGGCTGGGCTGCCTATTGGTGGCTTCGCTCTGCCGACGGTGATAGTGATCGCAACGCCGGCTACGTCTATTTGCGCGGTGATATCCACGACGGCAGTGTCTACAATGATTACCCCGGTGTGAGTCCCGCTTTGAATCTCAATCTGTCATCTGTCATCTTCACATCTGTCATCTCTGGAACCTCCGGGGAGACAGGCACAGAATATAAGTTGACACTGAAGGACAGCGATATGAGTATTGAACCGGAAAGTGGTGTGACGAAAAATGGCAATACAGTGACCATACCATACACCATAAGTGGAACGAATAGTGGCAACGCCACACAGGTGTCAGTGCTGGTGTTGGATAAGGAATATACAGCAGGTAATACCAATGGAGCAAAGGTGTTGGATTATCAGAAATTAAATGATGTAAATAGCACTTCAACAAGTGGAAGTGGTACATATACCCTTTCAGATGACTTATCTGGTAAGGCAGCAGGGACAGATTATCATGTATACATATTGGCAGAGGATGTTAATGACGAAAAGGAAACGGATTATGCCAGTGAGCCGGTAGAGATTCATCTGCGGGAAGCACCTGCGGTATCCGCCATGAATTTTGGAACGGATAACATCATTGACCCGGCGAAGCCTGTCCATACAGGCGATGCATGGACAGGCTGTTATGTGTACTTTGGTAACTATAACAGCAAGCCGGTAAAATACCGTGTACTGGATGCGGAAACCACAGATTTTAGCGGAAGCACCAAGACCATGCTTTTAGATTGTGACAGTGTATTGGAGAAGAAAATATTTGACTCAGACAGTAATGTTTGGGATAGCAGTAAGATAAACACGTATCTGAATGATGAATTCTTAACAGGTAACTTCTCTGTTCTAGAGCAGGACGCTATTGTTGCCAGTACGAAAGCGAATGCAAATGCTTCCGATGGAAAAGGCAGGAGTAAATTGAACTATGCTGCTTTGGCTGGTGACAAAATTTTTCTGTTGGATGCAAAGGAAGCAACAAGAATATCCTACGGATATAGTGATACAGATGATTCTGCTGCTAATAGAATAAAGAACTTAGGCAGCTCTGCTGCCGATTGGTGGCTTCGCTCTGCCGGCAGTGATTATGATAACGTCGTCGGCTACGTCGATTCGAACGGTTATCTCTACGACAGCTATGTCAACTATGAGGACCCCGGTGTGAGTCCCGCTTTGAATCTCAATCTGTCATCTGTCATCTTCACATCTGAGAGCGGAGCGAGCAAATCTTCTTCTCTGACATCAGAAAGTAGTAAGATTGGTACGACAAATAGTACAGATTGGAAGTTGACATTGAAGGACAGTGGAAAGAAAGTATCACTGACAGAGGAAAGAAGTGTCACAAAGGCAAGTGACGGAACCATAACGGTGCCATATACTTATACGGATACATCAGCAGATGATGCGGAAAAGGTAAATCAGGTTTCGATTATGATTACCGATAAAGCCTACGATAGCGCAAAGACAGCGAGTGAACAGGAAGCAAAGATTCTGTACTATGGCGCATTGGATAATATTAAGAATGCGAATGGTGAAGACAGTACAGTAAAAGAAGCCACGACAGGTACAGGAACTTTCTTACTTCCAAGTGGTTTGGCAGGAGAGTTGGGAACAGATTACCATATCTATCTCTTGGCAGAGCATGTGAATACAGATGATTCGACTACGGCAGATGTGAATGAAGCCTTGAATACGGATTATGCCAGTGAGCCTTTAGAAGTAACTACGATTTTGGATGAAATTGATACGGTAGCAATTCCAAGTGTGGATACTCCGACACCGGAACAGGCATTTGCCACAGAGACTGCCATTTCTTCTACAGAAGTAGCAGAGAAAGCAACTCTTACTTACAAGAAAGTGACAAGTGATTCTGAGGAGAAAGCAACCGGCAATGCAGAGTGGAAAACTACCTATAATGCTTATGTGACATTGAAAGCGGTGGATGGATATACCTTTAAGAATGCAAAGGGTAAGGCAAGTGTATCCGGGGTTAGCTATAACGGAACTGCCGTTGAAAAAGATAAGGTTACCTTAAATGAAGATGGAACACTTACCGTTTGTGTAGGAGCGTTCACCACAGCAACGAGAAAAACTACAGGAGTAACTGCACCGGAAGTACCGGAGCAGTTTGCAAATTACTACACAGCAGAAACTGTATTGGGTGAATCCAATACAGAAATGAGTGGTGTGGCAAAGGTAACCTTAGAGGGAACTACCACACCGAATCCGGTGGATATGGCGGTAACATGGGAAGTGGTAGACACAGATGGAAAGGATGCTGCTTATGACCCTACACTGGAAGCAACGAATACATTCCGTTGGACGGTACAAGAAAGTGAATATGCAGAGTATGATGTTTCCGGTTTGAAGACAGAGGAACAGAATCCATTTACCGGAACGGTAACTATCAAGAATAAGGACAACACTCCGATTACCATTACGGGAGAAGATAAAACCATAACCTATGACGGAAGCAAGACTTTAGATGTGTTGAAATATTTTACGATTGATGGGAATGCAGGAAAGGCAACCTATGAATTACTGAGAACTTCCACAGGAAAAGGTGCAATCGAAGGAAGTACCCTTACCATAGAAAGCACGGGAACTTTCGTTATCAAGGTAAGTACAGCGACTAACGGCATATATGGTAAAGGAGAGCATACCCTTACTCTTACCATAGAGAAAGCAGTACCAACCATTTCTGTGGCACCGACAGTTGCGGACAGAACCTATCACCCAAATGTAACCCTTATAGATACGGATTTGATTACTACAGATGCAAAGGTGGTAGGTAAGGCAGGAGAAACCCTTACCGGAACATGGAGTGTGAAGAAGGTGGACGGAAGCCATCCGGTTCCACAGATAGACAATGAAGGATATGCGGTGGTATTTACACCGGATAAAGCAGACACTATCTTCTATACCGCAGTGGAAGGCATTGTGAAAGTCAATGTGGCAAAGGCAACCCCACATATCAATGAAGTGCCAAGTGCGAAAGACATTACTTATGGTGAGGTTTTGAAGGATTCCGCATTGAGTGGTGGCGTAGTTACCTATGGTGATTCCGACAGCGAAACAGATTCGGTAAAGCTGGAAGGAACCTTTACATGGAAAAAGGATGATACTACAGACCCATTTGCGATAAAACCAACCGTAGCGGATAGTGGAAAGACAGAATACACCGTTATCTTTACTCCGGAGGATACCAGTTGCAATACCGTAGAAACCAAGATAACATTGACTGTGAATAAAGCGGCGGTTGCACCGGATAAGCCGGAAACTTCCATGGATACCATTTACATCAATGATACGGTAGAAAAGGTAACCTTACCGGAAAATTGGGTATGGCAGGAAACAGATAAGACAAGGGCATTGGAAGTAGGCAAGGCAGCAACAGCCACCGCTATCTACAACGGTGCAGATAAAGGAAACTATGAGACAGAAAGTGTAGAGGTTTCCATCACCCGTCTGGCTTGTACCCATGCATGGGATGATGGCGTGGTAACTAAAGAACCGACTGCCACAACAAAGGGCGAAAGACTTCATACCTGTACGGTATGTAAGGCAACCAAGACGGAAGAGGTTGCGGCACTTGGTGCATCAGCAGTGGGAACGGAAAGCACCTCTGATGATGGTACAGCAACCTACAAGGTAACGGTTTCTGATTTGACAAACGGAGAGGTAACCTATATTGCACCGACGAATAAAAAATCAACGACTGTAATCATACCGGATACGGTAGTCATTGACGGCGTAACCTATAAGGTGACTGCGGCAGAGAAAAATGCCTTTAAGAATAACAAATACATCAAGCAAGTAATCATTGGTAATAACGTGAAAACCATTGGAAAGAGTGCATTTGCAGGTTGTAAGAAACTAAAATCCGTAACCATTGGAAAGAGTGTTTCTAAGATTGGAGCAAAGGCATTCTACGGATGCAAGGAATTAAAGAGCATTAACATTAAGACCAAGAAGCTGACCGCCAAGAAGGTAGGCAAGAACGCCTTCAAGGGTGTGGGAAGCAAATACTACAAGAAGGTAGTTGTGAAAGTTCCAAGCAAGAAGTATGTGAAGAAATATAAGAAGATGCTGCAGAGCAGGGGACTTTCTAAAAAAGCCAAAATAAAGAAATAGAGTATAAGAATAAAGGAGTCAGCTTTTCGGAAACGAGAGGCTGACTTTTTTAGGTTCTCTATTTATAAAATTTCCAGTTTTTTTCGCTTTCTGTTTTGGCATACACATAAAAAATACTTGCCAGCTTAATTTCAGTTTAATTTCACATGACAAACAAAAAATCCTGTGGTAAAATAAAAATATTGGTAAAAGTATTCGAAAAGAGTCACGAAAATAGGAGGCAGATATGAAAAAAGTACAAAAAAAATTAAGGAGGAGTCTTGCGGCAGGACTTGCGTTTGTCATGACGGTTTCCAGTCTGAGCGTGGTTTCAAAGACGCAGGATGCAAAAGCAGCAGATGTATCAGACCAGATTCGGATTTCCAATGCGGCCGAGCTGGAGAAAATCGGAAAAGATGCAGCTTATCCGATGAACGGGGACTATATCCTGACAGAGGATATTGATCTTAGCGGTGAGAACTGGACGCCGATCGGCGGCAGCGGCGGAGATACCTATGCACAGGTTACCGGCGAGCGTGTCTTTAACGGAACGTTTAACGGAGACGGGCATGTGATCTCCGGTCTTACCATCACAGCGGATGGGGCCGTCAATGGATATGCCAAGAGTCAGTCCGGACTGTTTGCGATGCTGGGAAGCGATAACGCATCCGATTATGCAGAAGTAAAAAATATTGTATTTACGGAAGTATCCATTGAGCACAATCTAGGAGGCGGAGATACGATCGGTACGCTGGCAGCAGATGCAGATGGATTTGTAAAAATCGACAATGTGGCAGTGCTTGACGGAAGTATCAAGGTGACTGCGGACAACGGCGGCGACCTGATCGGTGTCGGAGGAATCATCGGACAGTCACGAAATAACACGGCTGGTGTACAGATGAGCAACCTGTACAATGCAGCTTCGATTGAGGTGGCATCAGCCGTTTCCACACCACCGGTACGCTGCGGTGGGATCATCGGAAGAATTTATCAGGGTGGTGAGATCGGAAGCCTGTCTTCCTGCCTGAACACAGGAAACGTTACTTATAAAGGTTCCAGTGGATATGGTATCAACGGCTACAGCCAGAGTGTGAATGTAAGTTCCAATACGGCAAACATTATGAATTGCTTTTACCTTGCCGGAACTGGAATAGGTTATACACAGGACAGCGAGATCAGCGAGAGTGAACTGAAAAGCGAAGCACTGGCAGAAAAGCTTGGTTCCGATTACTGGTATGTGGCAAAGAGCGGTCAGGTTCTGCCAAAGATTGCTGATGGAAAAGTGGCAGTACCGATTCCGTCACCGACGTTTGCAGATGGTGACAAAGCAGATTCTGTCACCCAAAACTTTACATTGCCGACTACTTACAGTGGAGAGAACGGCGAAGAGACGATCAACTGGAGCAGCAGTGATCCGGATGTGATCACTGTAAACGGAAGTACAGCAGAGGTAAAAGGCGTACTGGCAGATACCGAGGTGACGCTGACGGCAGCAACCTCCGGCGGCAAGACGAAAACAGTCAGGGTGACAGTCAAATCCAATCTGGAACTTGAATTTGACAAAGAATATGCAAAACCGGGGCAGAAGATGAAAGCATCCGTAAAAAATGCACCGGCAGATACCGAATTTACTTATGTATGGCAGAACAGCAGGACTACTCTGTCAGAGAGCGACAGTTACACACCATCTGCCAGCGATCTGAATACGTTTCTTACCGTGCGTGCAAGTTTAAAAACGACAGGAGCGACTGTTGCAGAAAAGAAAATTTACTGCAGCAAACTGCCGGTTATTTATATTGACACGGAGGATGGATATGGTATTACAAGCAAGGAAGTATACAAATCTGCGACTATGCGGATTCAGGGAAATGATAACTTCAACAGTACCAATTCAACCCTTTACGATGGAGGTATTTCTATCCGCGGCCGTGGAAACAGTACCTGGAATATGAGTTACAGCAAGCTTCCATATAAGATCAAACTGGATACCAAAACAGATCTGTTCGGCTTTGGAACCAGCAAGCACTGGGCACTTCTGGCAAACTATATGGATGAGTCTCTGCTGAGAAATAAGACTTCTTATGATCTGTCCGGAACGATGGGTATGGTATATCTGAAATCGGCCAATGTGGAAGTGATCTTAAACGGTGTTTATGCAGGAAATTATCAGCTTGTCGGAAACGTCAGGATCGACAAGTCCAGAGTGAATATCCACAACTGGGAAGATACGGCAAGCGATGTGGCAAAAGCGATCGCCAAAAAAGAAAATATCAAAGGCGATGCAAAAGATGCACTGGAGGATTATCTGACTGAGCATCTGGACTGGATCACCAGCGGCAGTGTCACATACAATGGTCAGACCTATCGGATCGGGGACTATTATACCGGTCTGCCAAAGAATACGGACGGCAGCGTGGATGTATCGGGTGGCTTTCTGTTTGAACTGGATGCTTATTACGATGAAAAATCAAAATTTACAACCAATGCAAAACAGCCGATCATGTTCAAAAATCCAGAGTATGCAAATACAAACACAACCATGTTCAATACAGCTAAGGAGTATATTCAGGCAGTGGAGGACAGTTTTAATGCCAGTGATTTCTATGCCACTTACCAGGGTGAGAAAAAACACTATACCGATCTCGTTGATATGGATTCCCTGGTACGCTATCTGATGTTGAATGAATTCTACTGGAACACTGAGACGATGAAGAAGAGTACGTATATGTACAAAGACCTGGGCGGAAAGCTTTTCATCGGACCTGTCTGGGATATGGACTGGACTTCCAACAGCCAGATCAGTGCAGGAGAGACCGGCAATTACCGTGCATGGATGGTGGTGACAAGATCTGCGGAAGCACAGGCCAATTCATGGTATAAGAGTCTGATCGGAGATCCGTATTTTGTGACAAAACTTTATGAATGTTATAAGGAAAACCGTCAGAATTTTGAAGATATCGTAAAAACAGGCGGTATCCTGGATCAGCAGAAAGAATACCTGCTGGAATCCGGAAATGCCAACTACGAATCCGGCTATGTAAGAGCGCATGTTACCTTTGAAAGTGAAGTGGAACGTCTGCGGACTTTCCTTCAGAACCGTCTGGAGTGGCTGGATGGGCAATTTACAAGTGTGGATACACTGCTGGCATCTCTTGGAAAATACAAAGCATCCAGCGCTATTTCGGTAAGTGCAGACACCACAAAAGAAAATACTACAACGCTGACGGTACAGACCGGCAGCAGCAGTGTGAAAAAAGTTGGCTTCTATGTGAATGGAGTGCTTGCCGCAGCCACAGATGTGACCAATGGAACTGCAGTGTATGAAGCACCGGACAGTCTTCTGATAAAAGAAGATGGTAAAATGAATACCGTACAGGTACGCGGTATGGATGCATCCGGCAATCTGCTCTCAAATGGCAGCATCAGCAGTTATGTGGATTTCACAAAAAAAGTGGCAGCCGATGCTTTAAGCGGAACGGTTACCATTAGCGGTGATGCAAAAGTGGGTGCGGTGCTGCGTGCGGAAGTAAAAGACAGCAACAACACCGGAACGCTTTCCTATCAGTGGATGGCAGACGGCACAGCAATTGAAGGCGCAGCCGGAGAGACCTATACCGTCACAGAAGCAGAAATCGGCAAAACGATCACCGTTGCAGTGACCAGCTCGATCGAGACCGGTACGCTTGTCAGTGCGGCAACGGCAGCGGTTATAAAAGAAGAACTGAAAAACGACCATCTGATTATCAATCAGGTATATGGCGGCTGTGCAAATGACAGCACACCGGTAAGCCACAGCTTTATCGAACTTTACAATCCGACGGATGCTGCAATCTCACTGAGTGGTTACAGTATTGGCTATCTGTCAAATGGAAAGAGCAATGCACCGCAGGAAGTAAAACTGGAGCTTTCCGGAAACGTACCGGCACATACATCGTATCTGATCCGCTGCGAGGCACAGGATGACAGTACGCCGGATCTGATCAAGTTTACCGTAAGCAAATATGACAAGGAATGGACACAGACGATAGATAATAAGAGATATCAGATTACACTTTACAATGGAAGCAAGGCAGCCGATGCCGTTTCTGTAAACGAAGGAAATGTAGAGGGTGCGGCACTTCCGGATGGTACGATCAGCAAACAGAAGGCTATCCGCCGCAAAGATTTTGCAGATACAAATAACAACGCGGCAGATTTTGAAGTGGTCAGCTATAAAGATGATGCAGCAGCAGTGGATAAGAAATATCCAAGAAGCCTGGCAGACGGAAGCTGGGGCATGAAAGACGTTGTCACACCGGTGAAACGTTATACCGTTACCTTTGATGCGGACGGACAGACAGAGGACGTTTCCGTAAAAGAAGGAGAGAAAGTAAGCGCGAGGGAAGCAGTGCAGAAAGACGGATATACTTTCCTTGGATGGTACCTGGGAGATCAGAAATATGATTTTGATACACCGGTTACCGCGGATATCACACTCTGTGCAAAATGGGAGAAAAAAGAAACACCGAAACCAAATCCAACCCCAAATCCAAACCCGCCAACACCTGCACCGAATCCAACACCGAAACCGGCGCCGGAAGTGCCTGCGGCACCGGCACTTGCCAGCGTAAAGAGCATTGCAAATAAGAAAAGCGTACAGGTGGAGATCCAGGTAATCCCGGCAGCAGGTGCAGAAGGATATCAGGTTTACCGCAGAAAAGGAAACAGGGAAGTTCTGATAGGAGAAGGCACCGGAACCGTATTTTACGATGAAAATCCTGTAAGCGGAAGAGTATTTTATTTTGCAAAAGCCGTGAAAGGCAGCAGTATCAGTGCTGCGGGATCGGAAAAGAGCATCACTCTTCCGAAAACAACTGCGAAAGTGACGGCAAAAGCAAAGGGTAAAAAGACCGTAACCTTAAAATGGAAGAAAGTAAGCGGCGCGACCGGATATCTGGTATACCGTTCCACCAAAAAAGACAGTGGATATCAGCGCATTGCTGTCCTGAAAAAGGGAACAAAGACTGCTTATACAGACAAAAAGGGACTGAAAAAAGGCAAGAAATATTTTTACCGTATCATAACGGTAAAGAGAAAAACATACAGTCCTGCGAAAAAGGCAAAAGCAGTAAAAGTAAAATAATACAAAGAGAAGTGTACCGGCATGGTTTTTCCGTGCCGGTATTTTTCCTGCCAGGTTCTGGCAGTTGGTGACATATGACGGTGAAAAACAGACAAAGCACACAGAAAAAAATGAAAAATAACGCTAAGAAACACTTGCCTTTTTATGCTCTTTGGGATATTATTAACACATAAGTGGTGAAAAGTGGTGTATAGTGGATTGAAATGGAGTGAAATAACCATGCTGACACTGCAGCACGAAAGAAGGTGCGTCCTATGTTCATGGGTGAATACAATCATACAGTTGATACCAAAGGCAGACTGATCATCCCTTCCAGATTCAGAGAGGAACTCGGAGAAGAGTTTGTCGTTACCAGAGGTCTGGATGGATGTTTGTTTGTGTTTCCCAATCATGAATGGCAGACGTTCGAAGAAAAACTGAAAGCCTTACCACTTACAAACAAGAGCGCAAGGCAGTTCTCGCGTTTTTTTGTGGCGGGAGCTACTCCATGTGAACTAGACAAGCAGGGGAGAGTTCTCTTACCTCTGACATTAAGAGAATTTGCTGGTCTTGAAAAAGATGTAGTGCTTACGGGGATGTTGAACAGGATTGAAATATGGAGCAAAACCAAATGGATAGAAAACAATTCCTGCGATGACATGGATGAGATTGCAGAGCAGATGTCAGATTTGGGACTTTGCATATAGCCTGGGGAGGACAATATGGAATTTAAACACAAATCTGTATTATTGAAGGAAACGATAGAAGCTTTGCAGATCAGGCCGGACGGCATATACGTAGACGGCACGCTTGGCGGCGGCGGTCATTCTTATGAGATTTGCAGACATCTTTCTGAAAAAGGAAGGCTGATTGGCATTGATCAGGATGCAGACGCGATAGAAGCGGCAAAAGAGCGCTTAGGGGAGTTTAGCGATAAAGTGACCATTATCCGCAGCAACTACTGCGATATGGTAAAAGAACTGGAAAACATTGGAATTTCGTCAGTAGATGGAATCATTTTGGATCTCGGGGTATCCTCCTACCAACTGGACACGGCAGAGCGGGGCTTTACGTACCGTGAAGACGCACCACTTGACATGAGGATGGATCAGCGACAGGATATGACCGCGAAAGATATTGTGAACGGATACAGTGAAATGGAACTGTATCGCATTATCCGTGATTACGGAGAGGAAAAGTTTGCAAAAAATATCGCAAAACACATTGTAAAAGCAAGGCAGCAGAAGGAAATTGAAACAACTGGGGAGTTAATTCAAATCATAAAAGCAGCCATACCTATGAAAGTCCGAGCAGTAGGCGGACACCCGGCCAAAAAGACATTTCAGGCGATACGTATTGAACTGAACAGAGAACTGGAAGTACTTCGTGATTCACTTGACAGTATGATTGATTTCCTGAATGACGAAGGAAGGATCTGTGTAATCACGTTCCACTCACTGGAAGATAGGATCGTGAAAAACAATTTCAGAAAAAATGAAAATCCATGTATTTGTCCAAGAGAATTTCCTGTCTGTGTATGCGACAGGAAATCAAAAGGTATTGTGGTTACAAGAAAACCGATCGTACCGGATGAGGAAGAACTGGAATATAATAAACGGGCAAAAAGTTCCAAGCTTCGTGTATTTGAAAGAAGGCGTGAACAGCCGGAAGCATAAGGCACTGGAAGCAGAACTAAGATAAAAAGACAGGAGGAGTCGATATGGCAGACAGAGGTTATCGCAGAAGTGACAATAACAGACGGACAAGCCGATATGGTTACATTGACGGAAATACCGTTCGAAAACCGCAGACTCGCCCTGTGCCGGAGAGGACAAAAACAGAAAGACAGCCGGAACGCAGAAAAAAGACAAGTGCAAGAACAAAACGCAACCGTGCACGTGCATTGCAGATGAATTTTGGATATGTGGCATTTCTGGCTCTTGCCGGGGTTATGACACTGTTTGTATGTGTAAATTATCTCAAGTTACAGGCACAGAATACGACATTCCGTAATCAGACGGCATCACTGGAAAGTCAGCTTGCAGATCTGAAGCAGCAGAATGATGCAGCTTATGAAAATGCATTGACATCCGTCAATCTGGATACGATCCGGGATATTGCGATCAACAAGCTTGGAATGGTTTATGCCGGTGAAGAACAGGTAAAGACATATGATGACAAGAGCAGTGATTATGTACGGCAGTATGAAGACGTTCCTGCCGAATAAGAACAGCTTTAAGTAATCAGACAGGTGGTACAGGTGGCAGAAAAAAAGAAAAGAAAAAAAAGAAGACATTTTTCAATACTAATGCAGAAAAAGCTGATGGGTGTTTTTGCATTAGTATTGTTTGCGTTACTGGTATTAAATTTGCGTATTGTATATATTACGGCAAAAAACGGTGACAATTATGCCAAACAGGTATTGTCACAGAAGCAGTATGACAGCAGGACGATTCCCTATAAGAGGGGTGAGATTCAGGACCGTAATGGGAATGTGCTTGCCAAAAGTGAAAAAGTATACAATGTGATTCTGGACTGCAAAGCAGTTAACAGCGGAGAAAAGCTGGACCTGGACTATGTGGAGCCTACTGTAGATGCTCTGGTAAAAACTCTGGGGATAGATGAAACGCAGCTTCGCAGTCTGATCTCTTCTGATGAGACAAAAGACAGTCAGTACCAGATCCTCAAAAAGAAGATCACACTGCAGGACAAGCAGGCTTTTGAAGACTATACAGAAGTAGTGGACGGACAGGAGTATACCAAGACCGATCTTGCAAGGCGCAAGTGCGTGCAGGGTGTATGGTTTGAAGAAGGATATATCCGCAGTTATCCGATGAAAACACTGGCAAGCAATGTGATCGGATTTTCCAATGACATCGGCGACGGTATATGCGGGCTGGAATCTTATTACACAGATGTACTCAGCGGAACGGATGGCAGAGAGTTTGGATATCTGGATGAAAATTCCGATCTGCAGCGTACGATCATTGATTCCCAAAACGGAAATACCATCGTCTCCACGATCGATATCAACATTCAGCAGGTAGTAGAAAAGTACATTGCAGAATTTGACAAAGAATATGGAAAAGATGCAGAAGATGGAAAAGGTGCACAGAATATCGGTGTTATTGTGGCAAATCCACAGAATGGCGAGATCTATGCTATGGCGAGCAATCATGGTTTTGATCTGACGGATCCCACCGATCTGAGTGATAAATACACGGATGCGCAGATCGCAGCGATGACAGAAGAAGAACATTCCGATGCACTGAATGAAAAATGGTACAATTACTGTGTATCTGAGAGTTTTGAGCCGGGTTCTACATTCAAACCGATCACGGTTGCAGCGGCTCTGGAGACAGGTGCAATCACGGAAAATGATTCATATGTCTGCGATGGCGGTGAATTTGTCACCGATACTGAGATTAAATGTGACAATATCTATGGTCATGGGCAGGAAACCTTAAGTGATGTTATCAAAAATTCCTGCAACGACGGTATGATGCAGATCGGTATGAAAATGGGCATCACTCCGTTCCTGAAATATCAGCGACTGTTCAATTTTGGAACACCAACAGGCATTGATCTGCCAAATGAAAGTGCCGGTGTGCTTTATAACCGGGATACGATGCATGAAGTAGAGCTTGCAACCAATACATTCGGACAGACCTTTACCTGTACCATGATACAGGAGCTGGCGGCATTTAATGCGGTAGTAAACGGCGGATATTATTATCAGCCGCATATGGTCAAACAGGTTCTCGATGATAACGGAGGAGTTGTAAAAAATATCAATCCGGTCGTGGTACGTCAGCCGGTATCCTCCAGGAGTGCAGATTTTGTACTGAATGCCATGGAGCAGACGGTTCAGGACGGAACCGGAAAAAAGGGCCGTGTTCCAGGATATCGTGTGGCCGGAAAGACGGGTACCGCAGAGAAGATTAATCCGGAGACCGGACTTCGATGGGAAGGAAAATATCTGGTATCTTTTATCGGCTGTGCGCCGGTAGATGATCCGCAGATTGTTGTTTATGTTGTTATTGATGAACCAAACGTAGAAGATCAGTCTACCGGTGGTTATTCGATGATCATTTCCAGAAAGATTATGATGGAAGTGCTTCCATATCTGAACATTCCTCAGACAGAGGAAATTACGGATGAGCTGCTCCAGGAACTGGAACTGACCAGAGAAGATGTGGAAAATGGAAGAAATGCTACTTTGCAGAATAAAAAATCGGAGACACCGGAAACCGATGAGTATGGCAATGTGATCCAGACAACACCGGAAACCGATGAATATGGCAATGTGATTTCGCAGACACCGGAAACCGATGAATACGGCAATGTGATTTCGCAGACACCGGAGACGGATGAATACGGAAACGTGATTCGGCAGACGCAGCAGACGGATGCAAATGCAGGTTCCACGGGTACATCGGCGACGCAGCAGACAACGGCGATCGAAGATCAGGGCGGTGTATCGAATCCGAATGTTCCGGCACCTTTGCAGGATAACAGCACCAATACCGATACGACAAATTCGGGCGGTGTGACAAATGAACAACTGGACATCGAAGGATATTAAAAAACAGCATAAAAGTAGTTTTAACCTCACAGAAGCAGCTATATAATAGCAGAGAGAGCTTTTGTGAGGTTTTTTGTCTTGAAATTGAGGACATTTCATCGAAGAAAGGTCGTTACGGTTTTTTTGATCTGTATGGCAGCACTGATCGCCCTGGTATCCAGACTGGGATATCTGATGCTGGCGCGGTCGGATTATTACAGCGAAAAAGCACAGAACCTGCATGAAAGAGAAAGAAGCATCAAGGCAGCGAGGGGAAAGATCCTGGACTGCAATGGGAAAATTCTTGCGGATAATAAAACCGTGTGTACCATTTCAGTCATACACAGCCAGATTAAAGATGCGAAAAAAGTAACGGAAGTACTGGCACACGAACTGGAAATGACGGAAGATGAAGTAAAAAAGAGAGTAGAGAAAGTCAGTTCGATCGAACGCATCAAAACAAATGTGGAAAAAGCAACCGGTGATAAAATACGGGAATACAATCTTGCAGGAGTAAAAGTGGATGAAGATTACCGGAGAAACTATCCATATGGAGAACTGGCATCCAAAGTCCTGGGGTTTACGGGAAGCGATAATCAGGGCATCATCGGACTGGAAGTAAAGTATGAAAAAATACTGAAAGGGATGGATGGACAGATCCTGACCATGACCGATGCAAGAGGTGTGGAGCTTGCAGACGAAGGAGAGGGAAGAAAAGAGCCGGTGGCAGGGAAAAATCTGGTTTTAAGTCTTGATGTGAATCTGCAGGAGTATGCGCAGCAGGCGGCTTACAAAGCACTGGAGGAGAAACAGGCAGACAGTGTTTCAATTATTCTGATGCATCCAAAGACAGGAGAGATTCTGGCAATGGTAAACGTGCCGGAGTTTGATCTGAATGATCCATTTACCCTTCCACAGGGGATGGAAGGCATGAGCGAAAAGGAAATTCAGGATGCACGCAACCGGATGTGGAGAAATGGATGCATCAATGACACCTATGAGCCGGGTTCTACATTCAAGATCATCACGGCATCCGCAGCACTGGAGGAGGGCGTGGTGAAAACGACCGATACGTTCAACTGCCCGGGTTTTCGGATTGTGGATGACCGAAGGATACGCTGCCACAAAACGACCGGGCATGGAAGTGAAACGTTTGTACAGGGCGTGATGAACTCCTGCAATCCGGTTTTTATCGATGTGGGGCAGAGGCTGGGAACCGATTCCTTTTACAAGTATTTTCAGCAGTTTGGCCTGATGGAAAAAACAGGGATCGACCTGCCGGGAGAAGCGGGAACGATCATGCATCAGAAAAAAGATATTGGAGCAGTGGAGCTGGCAACCATATCGTTTGGACAGTCGTTTCAGATCACGCCGATCCGTCTGGCAGCGACTGTCTGCTCTCTGATCAACGGAGGACATCTGATCACCCCACATTTTGGTGTGGAAGTAAGAGAGGAAGATGGAACGCTGCTTGGGAGTTTTTCTTACCAGGATGGAAGACAGATTGTATCGGAAGAAGTCTCTGAGACGATGCGGGATATACTGGAGAAGGTTGTTTCGCAGGGAGGCGGAAAAAGAGCCTGTATAGAGGGATATCATATCGGAGGGAAGACTGCAACTTCAGAAACGCTTCCGCGAAGCGCCAACAAATATATTTCTTCCTTTCTGGGTTTTGTGCCTGCAGAAGATCCGCAGCTCCTCGGATTATGCATTATAAATAATCCGCAGGGAATTTACTATGGTGGAACCATCTGTGCACCGGTGATGCGGGAAATTTTTGAAAATATCCTGCCGTATCTCGGCATAGAAAAAGAAATAACAGAAAATGAAGAAGAGACAATGCTGAGGTGATAAAAAGGTTGCGAAAAAAGAGGAAAAGTTTTATACTGGCATAGATAAAAACGTGGTATACGGCATTAGGAGGTAAATATGAAAATAAGTACAGAAGTGATCCTTGCATTGTTTGTATCGTTTGCAATCAGTGTATTTTTAAGTCCGATCATCATCCCGTTTCTGAAAAAACTGAAAATCGGACAGACTGAGCGGACAGAAGGGGTACAGTCCCATCTGGAAAAGGCGGGTACACCGACGATGGGAGGACTGATCATACTGATCAGTGTACTGGTAACTTCGCTTTTCTTTATCCGCAAATTTCCGAATATTGTTCCGGTGCTGTTTCTGACACTGGGCTTTGGTCTGATCGGATTCCTGGATGATTATCTGAAAGTAGTGCTGAGACGTTCTGACGGTCTGCTTCCGAAACAGAAAATGCTGGGACAGATCATTGTAACGAGTATTTTTCTGGCATATATCCTGATTGTGGATAAGAGTTTTCTGACTATGCGGATTCCGTTCAGCGATCAGTATTTTGACTGTAAATGGATTACCGTACCGCTCGTTTATCTTGCAGTGATCGGTACGGTAAATGGTGTGAACTTTACGGATGGACTGGACGGCCTGGCAACGGGAGTCACTACCATTGTTGCAGTATTCTTTACCGTAGTTTCCATCGGACTTGGCGGCGGTATCGAACCAATCACAGCAGCAGTTACGGGAGCTTTGCTGGGCTTTCTGCTCTTTAATGTCTATCCGGCACAGGTGTTTATGGGAGATACCGGTTCCCTGGCACTTGGCGGTTTTGTTGCAGGATCAGCCTATGTGATGAAAATGCCGTGGATCATCCTGATCGTGGGACTGATTTATCTGGTGGAGGTACTTTCAGTTATGATCCAGGTGACTTATTTCAAAAAGACAGGTGGAAAGCGTATCTTTAAAATGGCGCCGATCCATCATCACTTTGAACTTTGTGGATGGTCGGAAACCAGAGTAGTAGCAGTCTTTACCGTTATTACAGCATTGCTTTGTCTGCTTGCACTGGTACTGGTATCATAATCAGATCAAGGATAAGGAGGATAAAACATGGATTGGAAAGATAAAAAAGTTCTGGTATTTGGAAGCGGGATCAGCGGGATCAGTGCCTGTGAACTTTTAGAACGCAGCGGTGCAGATGTTGTATTGTTTGATGGAAATAAAAATCTCAAAGAAGAAGAGGTGCGTGCAAAGCTTCCGGATGAGAGCAGGGCGGATATCGTCCTTGGTGATCTTCCACAGGAGCTTCTTGGAAGCCTGCAGCTTGCAGTATTAAGTCCGGGAGTCCCAACGGATCTTCCTGCAGTTCTTCGCATGAAAGAAGCGGGAATCCGTATCTGGGGTGAAGTTGAACTTGCCTATGAAAATGGAAAAGGTGATGTGCTTGCCATTACCGGGACGAATGGAAAGACAACAACAACAAGCCTTTTAGGAGAAATCATGAAGTGCTGGAAAGAAAGTGTCTTTGTGGTTGGAAATATTGGAAATCCGTATACCAGGGAAGTTTCCGGGATGACCGATGACAGTGTGACCGTTGCAGAAATCAGCAGCTTTCAACTGGAGACCATTGACAGGTTTCGGCCGAAAGTCAGTGCAATCCTCAATATCACACCGGATCATCTGAACCGCCATCATACGATGGAGGAGTACATAAGGGTAAAAGAACAGATCACAAAGAATCAGACCGGGGAAGATACCTGTATCCTCAACTACGAAGATCCGGTTCTTCGAAAGTTTGGGGAAGATTTAAAGACGAAGGTATTATTTTTCAGCAGTGTGCGTAAACTGGAAAGAGGGCTGTATCTGGAGGATGAAACAATCTGGTATGCAGATGAGGAGCAGAAGCTTCCGGTATGCAGGATTTCAGAACTGAATATTGTAGGAATGCACAACTACGAGAATGTGATGGCAGCAGCCGGCATGGCTCTGGCATATGGCGTTCCGCTGGAAAAGATACGCCAGGCAGTAAAAGCGTTTCAGGCAGTTGAACATCGCATCGAGTTTGTGACAGAGAAAAATGGTGTTGTATATTACAATGATTCCAAAGGAACCAATCCGGATGCGGCAATCAAAGGCATTCAGGCGATGTCAAGACCGACGATGCTCATTGGCGGCGGATACGACAAAGGGTCTGATTATGAAGAGTGGATCCGTGCCTTTGGAGGAAGAGTGAAATATCTGGTATTGCTCGGTGCAACAAAAGAAAAAATTGCACAGACGGCACGTGACTGCGGATTTGAAAACATTATCATGACAGAAAGCCTGGAAGAAGCAGTAAAAGTCTGCGCAGCTCATGCAAAACCGGGAGATGCCGTGCTGCTTTCACCGGCATGTGCAAGCTGGGATATGTTTCCAAGCTATGAAGTCAGAGGAAGAAGATTTAAAGAACTGGTAAGAAATCTATAATAATATGACGCTTGCAGGGGTGATGCCATGAACCCAAAGAACAGCAGGCAGGATCCGGCGCTTATGATCCTGGTGGTACTTCTGGTTGGATTTGGTCTTGTAATGATGTATAGTGTAGGATCTTATAATGGAGAAATTCGTTTTGGAGATGCCCTTTACTATGTGAAAAAGCAGTTTTTTGCAACTGCACTGGGATTTCTTGCAATGTATCTGATCGGGTGCATGGATTATCACAGGCTGGAAAAATATGCAGTGGCAGCCTATCTTTTGTCGTTGCTTCTTTCGGCACTGGTACTTGCAGCAGGAGATTCTTATAATGGGTCCAGAAGATGGCTTTCTCTTGGTCCGCTGTCTTTTCAGCCGTCAGAATTTGCGAAACTTGCCGTGATTCTCTTTCTGGCAGAAAAGGTCAGCCGTCAGAAGAAAAAAAGAAACAGTTTTCTGAATCTGTTACTGGTTATCGGCATGGTACTTCCTGTTGTGGCACTGGTTGGGACAAATAACCTCAGTACAGCCGTGATCATTCTGGGAATTGCGGTGATTGTGGTATTTGTGTCAGATAAGCGTTATATACAGTTTGTCTGGATGGGTGCTCTTGGCATCGGAGTGGTGGCCGTGTTTCTCGGAATGGAGTCTTACCGGCTGGAGCGGCTTGCCATATGGAAAAATCCGGAAGCATATGAGAAAGGATATCAGACGATACAGGGACTGTATGCGATCGGTTCCGGTGGCTTATTTGGCAGAGGGCTGGGTGAGAGCATACAGAAGCTTGGATTTGTTCCGGAAGCACAAAATGACATGATCTTTTCTATTATCTGCGAAGAACTGGGCTATGTTGGTGCAGTGCTTCTGATTGTGGCTTTTTTTATTCTGATCTGGCGTTTTATGGTAATATCCGTGCATGCACCGGATCTTTTCGGGGCATTGATTGCTGCCGGGGCAATGGCACACATTGCGATACAGGTGATCCTGAACATTGCTGTTGTAACCAATACGATTCCGAATACGGGGATCACACTTCCGTTTATCAGTTATGGAGGAACTTCGATTTTATTTCTGCTGTCGGAAATGGGGCTGGTTTTATCCGTCAGCCGGTGGCAAACAGAGAAAAAATACATATGATACCATATAGGAAGAAGTTTCCAGAATGCCGGAACGGAGGAGTTTGGTTGGAATGTTTTGAAATATCAGGAGGAACACCACTGTGTGGAAGCGTGATGCTTCAGGGGTCTAAAAATGCAGCCCTGCCTCTGCTGGCAGCCTGTATTTTACACCGGGGAAGGACGATTTTGCACAATGTCCCGGATATACGCGATACGGCGGTCATGATTCAGATCATGAAAGACCTTGGCTGTGTGATCGAAAAAAGAAAAAGAACACTGATCATTGATGCAAAAGAAGCAGATAAATTTCTGGTAGAGCCGTCGCTTGGCAGGCAGATGCGCTCGACGATTCTGCTTCTTGGCGCGCTTCTTGGCAGAAACAAAAAGGCAGAACTTCCGTTTCCGGGCGGCTGCATCATTGGTATGCGGCCAATTGACATCCATATTGCAGCGATGCAGGGAATGGGGGCGGTTTTTGAAGAACAGGACGGGATGCTTCTGGCATCGGCACAAAAGTGGCAGGGCAGTGAGATCCTTCTGAGATTTCCAAGCGTAGGGGCAACGGAAAATGCTGTCCTGGCGGCGGTGTATGCACCTGGGATAACCAGTATAAAAAACTGTGCGAAAGAGCCGGAAGTTGTGGAACTCTGCCATTTCCTGCAGGAAAAAGGAGCCAGAATTTCAGGGGAAGGTACAGACTGTATCCAGATCGAAGGCGTAGATGAACTGAAAGACAGTACGTACACATTGATGCCGGACCGGATCGTGGCAGGCACATATCTGATCGCGGCGGTAGCTACCAGGGGAAAGATCACACTGTATGGTATGCAGCCGGAAACGATGCAGGCTGTTCTGGAGATCCTGCGGCAGATGGGAGCCGTTTTTTCCTGCGAAAAAGAGTGCTGTTATCTGGATGCGACAAAGGCCATTTATCCGGTTCAGGTATCTACCGATACGTATCCGGGATTTCCGACCGATCTGCAGTCTCAGCTTATGGCTGCACTATGCCTTGCGAAAGGAACAAGCCGGGTCAGGGAATGTATTTTTGAAGGGCGGTTTCGAGTCGCTTCCTGGCTGAATCGCATGGGAGCAAACGTTGTGACAGATGGAAGAGAGGCACTGATACAGGGTGTGGCAGAACTTAAGGGCAGCGAAGTGAAAGCACAGGAGCTGCGGGGCGGTGCGGCACTTGTGATCGCAGGCCTGGCAGCAAAGGGCAGGACACAGGTATATGGAAGTTCTTTTATTGAACGGGGATACGAAGATCTGGCTGGAGACTTCAGAAAGCTTGGGGCGGTGATTTCGAAAAAAACGACAGAAAGGTGAAACAGTGAAAGAGGTAAGGAAGCGCAGAAGAAAAAAAGGGAAAACGTTGGCAGTGATCCTGCTTGTTCTGATTGTGGCCGGACTGGCAACTGTGTTTGGGCTGTTTCGGGTGCAAAAAATAAAAATATCAGGGAACAAACAGTATAAAGCAAAAACGATACAGGAGGCCATCCTGAAAGATGGTCTCTGTAAAAATTCACTTTATCTTATCTGGAAATTTAAAGACCAGGAAAAAGTGACTGAGGATATTCCGTTTCTGAGCGGTGCGAGTGCCAGACTGATCACACCGTTTGAAGTGGAGATCACCGTGCATGAAAAACAGCAGATCGGGTATCTTTTAAATCAGGGAAGTTATGTGTATTTTGATAAAGACGGAATGGTTGTGGATATATCGGATCAGGTGCAGTCAGGTGTTCCACTGATCACCGGGCTTGATGTGGAAAAAGCAGAACTGTATCAGCAGCTTCCGGTGAAAGATGCCGGACTTTACAACACGATCGTAACACTTACCAAGACATTAAACAAAAATGGTATTGTTCCAAATGAGATAAGATTTAATACAAGTAACACCATCACCCTGATTTTTGATAAGATTAATGTGAATCTGGGAGATGATACAGTTCTGGAAGATAAAATATCTGCACTTCAGTCCATTCTGGAACAGTTGGATGGAAAAACGGGAACGATTTATATGGAGTCCTATTCAGAGAACAGCGGTCAGGTGACATTTAAAAATGAGGGCGGTGACACAGAAAATCTGGAATCTTCAGACAATGACGGGAAAGATGCGGAAATGGAAAAGGAAACCCAGGAAGGCGGAGGAAGAACTTATTCCGAATCGGATGGTACTTTCTCAACAGATGCCGATGGAAACAAGACTTATACGGATGCCGCAGGTGTCACCACAACACAGTGTGATGAGTACAATTATACGGACGAAAATGGTAATGTGATCACAGATGGTTATGGTTATATTGATCCATATACCGGTTCCTATATCAACTGACAGAAAGATGTCAGGGTCAAAACTTGGAAAAATTGCACAGACAGAGTGGCTTAAAACGGGTGAATCTATCTTTTTAATAAGAAAATGTAAAATTGACTTGATTATTTGCAAAAATAACTATATTATAGAAGAATAGAGATGCATATGCGAAGGAGGAAATACCCTTGTTAGAAATTATGACGAACGAAGCGGAGTCTGCTGCCAAGATCATCGTGATCGGTGTAGGTGGTGCAGGCAATAACGCTGTGAATAGAATGGTTGATGAAGCGATTGCAGGTGTGGAATTTATTGGTGTTAATACAGATAAGCAGGCACTTCAGCTCTGCAAGGCGCCGAATACGATTCAGATTGGTGAAAAAGTAACAAAAGGACTTGGTGCAGGTGCACAGCCGGAAGTTGGACGTCAGGCAGCGGAGGAAAGCTCCGAGGAACTCAGACAGGCTATGCAGGGAGCAGATATGGTATTTGTCACCTGCGGTATGGGAGGCGGAACCGGAACAGGTGCTTCACCGGTTGTGGCAGGTATTGCAAAAGAGATGGGCATTCTGACGGTTGGTGTTGTTACCAAACCTTTCCGTTTTGAGTCCAGAACACGTATGAACAATGCACTGACCGGCATTGAGAATCTGAAGAAAAATGTAGATACACTGATCGTTATCCCGAATGACAAGCTGCTTGAGATTGTAGACCGCCGCACGACAATGCCGGAAGCACTCAAAAAGGCGGATGAAGTCCTGCAGCAGGCTGTTCAGGGTATTACCGATCTGATCAATCTGCCGGCACTGATCAACCTCGATTTTGCCGATGTTCAGACCGTCATGACAGACAAGGGTATCGCACATATCGGTATCGGACATGCAAAGGGAGACGACAAAGCACTGGAAGCAGTCAAACAGGCAGTGGAGAGTCCGCTTCTGGAGACCACCATCGAAGGTGCCTCTCACGTTATCATCAACATTTCCGGAGATATTTCTCTTATGGATGCAAACGATGCAGCCAGCTACGTACAGGAGCTTGCCGGAGATGATGCAAATATTATCTTTGGTGCAATGTATGATGATACTTATACAGATGAAGCAAGCATTACAGTTATTGCTACTGGTCTGGATTCTTCTACCGCAACACAGCCTGCAGTAAACAGCAGAAAAGTAGGACAGGATTTTACAAGAACAGAGCAGCCGTCATCCGGAAATCTGTTCCAGAGAACCGTTGGAAGTGCGATGCAGAATAATCGTGTACAGAATACGCAGACAACTGGTAAACTGCGTACCCCGTCCAGCAATGTTCAGGAAAGAGATATCCAGATTCCGGATTTTCTGAGAAGAAGATAGATATCCTCTAAACAATAAAATGCTGTGGGTGTCAAAAGTCCCCAACTATGATGCCTACGGATTGTTCCGTGCGTTGCA
>URUU01000001.1 GCA_900551235.1 uncultured Lachnospiraceae bacterium | reverse complement strand
ATCGATGCACGGATCGAGTAGGAAACGCAGTGGGTCACGGGTTCTGGCTTTTTGCTGACAGCATCCTGTCAGAACACCCGGCATTTCAACACCTTACACCTGCCAGGAAATCACCGTAAATTCTTATTTGTGAGAAAACATGTAGGGCTTAACGCAAATAATTCCGCATCGCTTTCAATGCCCCTTTTTCGAGCCGGCTCACCTGTGCCTGGGAGATTCCGACTTCATCAGCGACTTCCATCTGTGTTTTCCCTTCATAAAAGCGAAGCTTGATAATATGACGTTCGCGCTCGCCAAGCCGGTTCACTGCTTCTTGCAGTGAGATGGATTCTACCCAGTTTTCTTCTTTGTTTTTTTTATCGCTGATCTGATCCATTACATAAAGAGAATCGCCGCCCTCGGTATAGACAGGATCAAATAAACTGACAGGTGTCTGGATGGCATCCATGGCATAGACGATATCTTCTTTTGCAATACCGATTTCGGATGAAATCTCCTGAATGGTTGGCTCACGCAGATTTTTCTTCATATAATTTTCACGCGCATAAATTGCTTTATAGGCAGTATCGCGCAGGGAACGGCTTACACGCATTGCACTGTTATCCCTTAAGTACCTGCGGATCTCCCCTAAGATCATGGGTACCGCATAAGTGGAGAATTTTACATTTAGTGACGAATCAAAATTGTCGATTGATTTTATCAGACCAATACAGCCAATCTGGAACAGATCGTCTGCGTTTTCATTGCTTGCCCCAAAACGTCTGATCACACTTAGTACGAGACGCAGATTACCTTTGATAAAAAGTTCTCTTGCTTCCATATCGCCGGCTTTGATGCGGATAAAGAGTGCATCCTTTTCTTCCTGTGTCAGCGTAGGAAGCTTCGCTGTGTTTACACCGCATAGTTCAACCTTGTTAAGTGCCATTTCGAAATCCTCCTGACTTGTATTCCTAGTAAGAGAATTCTCCATTTGACAGGCAAATATGCGATTTTGTCCAAAATATAAAAAATATCAGTCCTTGACAAAGACGATGAAAATGACATCTGCATTTGCAATTTCAAACAAAAAGTGCTATACTGAAAAGGCTATGGGGAGAAAAGGAGAGTACACGTTGAAAAACAGAAAAAAATTATTGGCACTGATGCTTGGGATGTCGCTTGCTGTGACATTTCCGGTACAGGCGGCAGGTGTGGATGCATCATCAGACATCTCCGTAAAGAAAGATATACAGCCAACAGAAACGCAGGATACAGCCACAGGTGATACCGGGGCGGATACAGATCCAGACCAGAAAGGGGATGCTTCCTGGGGCGGACAGGATAAGATAACATCGGAGACAGAGGCACAGACTGAGCAGAGCGAGACGCGGCAGACGGAAAATGCCCCGACAGACCCGGAAGTTATTATGGATAAAAAGATGCCGGAAACCGAAATGCCGGAGATTAATTCAGAGACTGTGATTACAGAGAAAGAGACGGAAGGAACACAGAGCGAAGCTGCCGAAAAGATTGGACAGAAGCTGGATTCCCGTTTTAAAGAGCTGGAGATCATGCCGGAGGAACTGAAACCATCGTTTCGGTTTGAAACAGTAGATAAAGTATATGCAGTTGCAAAGAAAGATATCCGCATTTATACAGAAAAAAATCCGGATTCCAAAGTAGCTGGGACATTAGAAGAAGGCGGTCTGTGTTATGTGCTGGAAGCAGGTGAGACCTGGTATTATGTAGAATCCGGAGAAGTACGTGGATTTGTGAAGAAAAAGTATCTTCTGACTGGCAAAACAGCCAAAGAGCAGGTAAAAGCCAGGAAAAAAGCAGAAATGCCACTCACAGAGGCAAAAAGCAGCCTGGACCCATCGGAGAATCCGGCTTATACCTATACAAAGACGACGGTAAGAGAAACACTGGTAAAGCGTGTATATGGAATTGCAGCGGAAAATGAGCTGAATATCCGGGAAGAAAAGACAACGGATGCCCGCGTGGTCGGTGTAATACCTGCAGATGGCCTTTGTTGTATTCTCGCAGACAAGGATGAAGAGTGGTGTTATGTAGAATCTGGGAATGTACGCGGATTTGTGAAAAGTGAGCTTCTTCTGACTGGAAATGAGGCAAAAAAAATTGTCAGGGCAAGTGGCAGAAAGAATATGCAGCTTGCGCAGGAAAAGATTGTGCCGGAGGATAATAAAGCTTTATATTATACTATTACATCCACAGAAAAAGCATATGCAGAAAAAGGAAAGTATCTTGGCAAGTTTAAACTGACTGCTTACTGTGCCTGCCCAATCTGCTGCGGTGCTTATGCCAATGGAATCACTGCAAGCGGTACTGTACCGGTCCAGGGACAGACCGTTGCCATGTATGGGGTACCATTCGGCACCAAACTGGTGGTTGGTGATACTGTATATACCGTAGAAGACCGCGGAACACCATACGGACATATTGATATCTATATGGTCAATCATGAAGATGCGGCAGCTTTCGGTGTTCAGGAAGCGGAAGTATATCTGGCAAAATAACCGTTGAGTAAGGATGCAGGAAGAAATTATTCGCATTTCTTCCTGCATTTTTCTTCTTCGATTTCGACCAGAATGATGTCGGCACCGATCTGGCAGATACACTCCCATGGGATGATGTACTCCGTATCCCGGCCAAGGAACGAACAGATCTTCCCGGGACCTGGAATGATGATTGATTTTACAAATCCGGTACAGATATCAATATCTATGTCGCAGACACAGCCAAGAGAACGGCAGGTACAGGTGTTTATAACTTCCTTCTGCCGCAGTTCACACATGCGCATAAGCTGACCTGAAAGATGCTTTCTTTGTTATAATTTATGAAATGGCGGCCTGTCTGATGCAGAACCGCAAAAAGAAAGATCTATTGACAGTAAAAAGAGGATTCGTTATACTTCAGATAAGATAAAGTACGATTGCGCATGGCGCAGACAGGAGGATAAAATGAAGTGTCCGTTTTGTAATCAGGATAATACCAGAGTTGTGGACTCAAGACCGGCAGATGACAATTGTTCTATTCGCAGAAGAAGGCTTTGTGATGCCTGCGGAAAACGTTTTACAACCTATGAAAAAGTAGAGACCATTCCGCTCACTGTGATCAAAAAGGATCAGACAAGGGAACAGTATGACAGGAATAAAATGGAGGCAGGAGTAGTGCGTGCCTGCTACAAACGTGCCATATCAGTACAGAAGATCAATGCAGTGATTGATGAAATCGAGACTGAGATTTTTAATCGTGAAGAAAAAGAGATTGAGAGTAAAGAAATTGGCGAAATCGTGATGGATAAGCTGAAAAATCTTGATGCAGTGGCATATGTCCGTTTTGCATCGGTTTATCGGGAATTTAAAGATGTGAACACCTTTATGGATGAACTGAAAAAGATATTAGAATGAATGGAGAAAACATGAAACGAAGAATAGAAGAACTGGTGAATGGAATATACGAATATAAGACTCCCGAAGTGTTTTTCTCCTGTGATGAGATTCGGGCCAGTGTAAAACCGGGAGAAAAATTCTTCGGGAGTTTTGCGGTCCGGAACAGTGAACAGAAGAAAATAAAAGGATTTCTTTATTCCTCAGATGCACGCGTGGCATGTGAACCACGGGACTTTTCCGGTCTGGAACCCAGAATTTCTTTTGATGTGGACTTTACAGGGATGAAGGCAGGAGATGTTCTGGAAGGTTTTTTTACAGTCTGTACCAATATGGGTGAAAAAAAGCTTCCTTTTTCTTTTCGGCTTGGCAGAAATAAACGAGTGCTGCCGGATGGAGAAAATTTAACACTGGATACTTTTGTAAAGCTTGCAAAGGAGGACTATGAAAAAGCTTATACGATTTTTTGCTCCTCCGACTTCGGATGGATGATTGAAAAACAATACCCACAGTATGAGGCACTCTTTCGTGGACTGAAAAACAGGCCGATGGATATAGAACTGATGGAAGCTTTTCTGGTTGGGACAGGAAGAAAAGAGGAAATCCGTTTTGAAACCAAAAAGCAAAAACACAAGTTCCAGGAGATATCTGCTACGATCCGTGAAAAACTGGAAATTGTTAAGAATGGGTGGGGGTATTTTAAAATCGAGGTGACTTCCGATGCGGCATTTCTGCGCCCTGAACATGAGACGATATTGGCAGAAGATTTCCTGGGAAGCACGTTCTCTCTTGATTATCTGATCGATCCATCAAAAATGCATGCCGGTTATAATTTCGGAAGGATTACTCTTAAGTGTGGCAGGTGGAAGGAAACATTTGAAGTTACTGCAAAATCAGTTCCGCGCAGAGAACCGGATATGAGAAATTATGTACAGAAAAAGGCTGTTGAGAGTCTGTATCGGGATTATCTGGATTTCCGTTTAAAAAGGATCCCGATCAATACCTGGATTGCGCAGGCAGAAGATGATTTTGCACATTATGAGCAGGCGGGCGGGAAAGATATTATGGTCCGGCTGTATCAGGTACAGATTTATTTTGCGGCAGATCAGCCGGAGATCGCCTGTACCCTGCTTGAAAAACTGGAACAAAAAAGAAAGATTCCAAATGTTCCGAAAGTTCAGGGATATTACCAGTATCTGACGACACTCTATAATAAAGATCAGAAATATGTAGATTATATAGAAGGAAAAATACAGGATCTTTATCTGAAAAATCAGGAAGAATGGGTTTTACAGTGGGTTTTGCTTTATTTGCAGGAAAATCTGATCCAGCATCCTTCCCAGAAACTGGAAGCAATTCGCAGACAGTATGAGATGGGATGCCGCAGCAGAGTGATGTATTTGGAAGCCTATACCCTTTTCCAGAAATATCCGCTTTTATTGAAAAAACTGGATGATTTTGAGATACAGGTTCTGCGCTTTATCTGCAGAAATGACCTTCTGGACAAAGAGATCGTCATGCAGGTGGCGGATCTCGCAGGAAGATTGCGCAGGTATGATAAGACAATGTATCAGATATTGTGCTACTGCCATTCGAAATATCCTTCAAAGAGTGTTGTCAGTGCGATCTGTGGTCTGCTGATCAAAGGGCATAAGACAGGTACCGCATATTTTAACTGGTACGAAAAAGGAGTGTCTGAAGGGCTGCGGCTCACAGGCTTGTATGAATATTATGCAGAATCCATGGGAAAAGACCGCAGTGGGCTGCTTCCGCAGATGATCCGTATGTATTTCTCCTATGACAACAGCAGTCTGGATTATGAAAAAAGAGCTGTTCTTTATAAAAATATCATAGAAAATAAGTATAAAGATGAAAAAACATACGATCATTACCGCGCTTCTATAGAAAAATTCATGGTGGATCAGTTGGCAAAAGGACGGATGAACCGGGAGCTGGCATGCATTTATCAGGAATTCCTAAATGCTTCCATGTTAAATACCAAAATGGCAGAAAACCTTTCACATGCGCTCTTTACCTGCGAGATATCCTGTGAATCAGAGGAGGCCTGTGCCGTAGCAGTGGTACATCGCCAGTTGGATGCCGTTCAGACGGCAGTTTTTTCCCATCATACAGCAAACGTTCAGATTTATACGAGAGATGCCTGTATTTTTATTATTGACCGGGAAGGAAGATGGCATGCAAAAGGCTTTGATTATCAGGTAACAAGGCTTTTAGAAGGCGGTGACATGTTTTCCATGTGCCGTAAGATTGCACCTAAAAGTCCTGGATTTCTGCTGTATTTCTGTACGGAAGCCCAGCGTACACAGAAGATTACTGCAGAGGATATTCCGGATTTCATGGACTTGCTGGAGTTTGTGGATGTTCAGGAAAGTTACAAAATGCAACTTCGGAAAGATATTCTTACTTATTACTATGAGAATGAAAAAGATGACACCCTTTACGAACATCTGCACAGTATGGATCTGAAAGCATTTGCACAGGTTGATAAAGGGAAAATGGTAGAGCTGCTGGTGCGCGAAGGTATGTGCAGAGAAGCTTTTCGGCTGGTAGCTAAATTTGGCCCGGAAGGGGTATCGCTTGGCGCTCTTGTACGTCTGTGCAGCAGGAGGATTCTGGAGCAGGACAGAAGCGAAGATGAGATGCTGCTGTATCTTTGCTATTATTGTTTTGTACATCGGAAATATGACGAAGCAGTCCTCTCTTATCTGCTTGCAGCTTATGATGGCCCGATGGAGATGATGAAGGAACTCTGGGAAGCGGGAAGAAAGTTTGAGCTGGATACCATGCTGCTGGAGGAAAAAATACTGATCGTGCTGTCTTTTGAAAGAATGAATCTGGAGGATACAGAGAAGATTTTTGAATCTTATCGGAGAAAATACGGTAAAAAGATTCTGTTGCAGGCATATTTGAATTTGATGTCATACGAATATTTTGTAAAAGAAAAAGCAGTACAGAAGCCGGTATTTGATGAGATTGAAAGAAGGCTTATACGGGGAGAGCAGACGGACCTGGTCTGCAGACTGGCTTATCTGCGCTATTGCACACAGTGCGGAGAGAAAAACGAACAGCAGAAAGAACTTATGATGCGGATTCTTCAGGAATGCAGTGCCAGACATATGTGTTTTAGTTTTTTTGAGACGCTGGAACCTTCTGTGCTGCGGACGATGCAGCTTATGGATCGCAGTATCATTGAATATCGGACAAATCCACAGTCAAGAGTTATGCTGACATATACCATGGAAAACCGTGAGGATGATCCGGCTGTTGTGCATACTGAAATGATGCACAATGTTTATGAAGGAATTTTTGAAAAAGATTTCACTTTGTTTTACGGTGAAAAAATGGTTTATACAATATGGGAAGAACAGGATGGCAGAAAGATTAAAAGTGAACCGCATACACTTCTGCCAAGAGAGGATGCAGCGAAGGAAAAGGAAGTCTGCAGTCGATACAGTATGATCAACGAAATGTGCAGAGCACTGGTAGAACAAAATAAAAATGAAGTGAAGAAACAGGCAAAAGAATATTGCAAAAAAGAAAAGCTGGCAGAGCATTTTTTGCCGGTGCGATAGATGCCTGAGGGGGAAAGGAACAGCATGTTATGTTGGTAGAACAGGGGAATATTTCAGTGGGAATTGATCTGGGCAGAGATTTTTCCCAGATTACATTCTGCAGCAAGTATGGAAATGAGCCGATTACAGTTGTACAGAAAGAAAACAATGAGGCAAATAATTATCTTATAAAAACACCGGATAATCTTTTTTCCCTGATCGAGAGAAAAGATTCGCAGGGTGCAGAAGTTCTGGAAGGATTTTTCCGGGATTGTTTTGCACTTTTAAAAACTGCCGGAAGTGTCAAAGACATGACGGTCATGGTAACTATGCACGAAATGAAAGGTGTGTGGGCAGATGCTGTACGCAGTGCCCTTGCCCGAATCGGAGTGGAAGATTCTGACATTTTTCTGCAAAGTCATCTGGAAAGTTTTTTTGCCTATATCATGAATCAGCCAAAAGAACTGTGTATGTATCATGTCGCCCTTCTGGAATATGAAAGGGACAGTATTACCGCGTGGCATTTCTGGCTGGAACGCAAGACAAAACCGGTGCTTGCAAGGGCGGAAAAATGTTTTCGTCTCTATCTTGACCATAAGGCAAGAAAAGGCAGGGGCGATGAAGAATGGGGTGTTCTGCGGGATACACTTCTGCATAAAAACCTGGAAAAGATGTTTGAAAATACCCCGTTTTCCAGTGCGTATCTGGTCGGAGAAGAGTTTCAGAAGGGATGGATGGATAAGTCACTCCGTTTTCTGTGCCGGAAGCGTAAAGTTTTTCGGGGAGACAACCTTTATACCAGAGGGGCCTGCTATGCGGCGATGGAAGAAAAAGGAGCCGGTGCATACCGGAATACACTTTATATGAGTGAAGATATGATACAGCATAATATCGGAATGTGGATGGAGATACGGGGACAGGACGGGTATTATCCTCTTGTAAACGCAGGGATCAACTGGTATATGGCGAGGCATACCTGCGAATTTCTGCTGAACGAAATAAAAGAGATTGTCCTTTACTCCAGAACGGTCAAGGGAGAAGAAATGGAGCATACGCTGCCTCTTTCCCAGCTTCCGGACAGACCGAAAAGAGCGACAAGAATCCGTCTTACGATATCGTTTACAGCAGCAGATTGCTGCAAGGTAAAAGCAGAAGATCTTGGACTGGGTGAGTTATATCCGTCTTCCGGTAAAATCTGGGAGGCAAATATTCATTTGTCCTGATAAAAATGACAGGGGTGAAAAAATGGCAGCATATCAGTTATGCCGCGCAAAAGCGGCAGAGCATCCGTTTTATATAGAAAGCATTGATGCAAACATTTATACAATAGAAGAACTGTGCTTTTATTTCCAGGAAAATATAAGTCTTCTGGACGAGAGCATCCTGAATACAAAGTTATGTGACTGGCTTGCAGAAGAACTGGGAATGTCAAAGCTGGCATTTCAAATCAAAGAAAAGCTTCCGGAGGCGGAGAGCATTGCAGAACTTGTTCTGCCTGTATTCCGGGAGATCGCCTATCTGAACGCAGCCGAATATCGCAGTATTCAGGAACAGATCACGAGGCTTGAAGTGCAGCCGGAAGATATCCGCCGGAAAATAAAAGCAGATTCGCTGGTAGAATACGGAATGTTTTCCGGGGCGATCACCATTTATCGCCAGATTCTTGGACAGAAAAGCCAGGGAAAGCTGGGACTTCAGTTTTATGCAACGGTCTTGAACAATATGGCAGGCGCATATGGAAGAATGTTTCTGTTTGAGGAAGCTGCAAACTGTCTGTGGCAGTCGTATGAGCTGGTGCGTTCCAATGCTGTTTACCGCAGTTATCTGGCGCTGCTTCCGCTTTATCTGAATGAAGAAGACTGCAAAAAACGTCTGGAAGAGCTGCGCGTTCCAAAGGAACAGTGGGAGAAGATCGAAGCGGAAAAGCGACAGGTGACAGAAAAACTTGACCAAAAAGCAACGTTTGAAAATGCCACGCAGGAAACGCTGCTTAAGTTTCTGAATGAAGAAAAAAGAAAATATCATAAAAGCAGAAGATAAGTTGACATTGCCGTAATAATGTGTTAATATTTGATTGCTTTATCACGGTAGAGTGATTGCATGAAAAAGTAAACAAGGAGCATTCCTTGGAGATACAAAGAGAGAGGATGACAATATTATGAAAAAAAGAGCAGTCAGCGTTATTTTATCAGCAGCAATGGTATCCGCGGTGCTGGCAGGATGTGGTTCTAAGAGTGCTAAGACACAGCCGGCAGCCGATACGACAGCAGAAAGTGTTGATTCCGGGGATGAAACAGCGGCAGATTCCGAAAATACAGAAAATGCAAATGCAGAAACGACGAATGTCAGCAAGACAGAAGGTACCTTTACGGTAGGATTTGATCAGGATTTTCCACCGATGGGATTTGTCGGAGATGACGGAGAATTTACCGGATTTGATCTGGAGATGGCGGCTGAAGTGGCCAAACGTCTGAACCTTGCAATCGCATATCAGCCGATTGCCTGGGATGCAAAAGATATGGAACTGGATGCAGGGACCATTGACTGTATCTGGAATGGTTTCACGATGAATGGTCGTGAAGATGATTATGAATGGAGCAAGCCGTACATGAAGAATAATCAGGTTTTCGTTGTACGTGGGGATTCCGATATTACTTCTGAGGCAGATCTGGCAGGAAAGAACGTAGAAGTACAGACCGACTCCAGCGCAGAGGCGGCACTCAACGATAACAGCGAACTGACCGCTACATTTGCGGCACTGACACCGGTTGCAGATTATAATACGGCATTTATGGATCTGGAATCTGGTGCTGTAGATGCGATTGCAATGGATGATGTAGTGGCAAGTTACCAGATCACAAGCCGCAAGGCAGATTTCAAGGTACTGGATGATGTGATCGCAGCAGAAGAATACGGCATTGGTTTCAAAAAAGGCAACACCGAGCTTCGCGACAAAGTTCAGGCAACACTGGAAGAGATGGCTGCAGACGGAACTGCTGCAAAGATTTCTGAAAAATGGTTTGGAAAAGATATCACAACGATCAATCCGCTCTAAAACAGAACAGAACATAAAAAGCGGGCTGCTGCATCTGCGGCAGCCCGCTTTACGCGGACAACGGGTTAAAGAAAGGAGAAGTTATTATGGGTATCAGCCAGATGCTTATCAAGCTGGCAGAGGGTATGGCAACATCCTGCTGGATTTTCGGGATTACCCTGCTTTTTTCCCTGCCGCTTGGTATGGTCATAGCGTTTGGACGAATGTCAAAAAAACGTATTGTTCAGGGGATTACAAAAATATATATTTCAATCATGCGGGGCACGCCGCTGATGCTGCAGCTGATGGTGGTCTATTTCGGACCATACTATCTGTTTGGAGTTAAAATTTCACCGTTTTACCGGAATATTGCCGTTGTGATCGGTTTTGTGCTTAACTATGCCGCTTATTTTGCAGAAATTTATCGAAGCGGAATCGAGTCCATGCCGGTTGGGCAGTACGAAGCAGCAGAGATTTTAGGTTACAGCAAAAGTCAGACTTTTATACATATCATTCTTCCACAGGTGATCAAGCGTATCCTTCCGTCGATCACAAACGAAGTTATCACGCTGGTCAAAGATACTTCTCTTGCTTTTGTAATCGCCGTATCTGAAATGTTTACGATCGCAAAGGCACTGGCATCCTCACAGACCAGTATGATTCCGTATGTGGCAGCCGGTATTTTCTATTATGTATTTAATTTCCTGGTTGCATGGATCATGGAGAAGATTGAGAAGCATCTGAGTTATTATCGTTAGGAGGCGACCTATGAATTATCTGGAAATGAAACATATAAAAAAGCATTTCGACAATCTGGAAGTGCTCAAAGATATTTCACTGAATGTCAAAGAGGGACAGGTTGTAGCGATCATTGGTCCGTCCGGCTCAGGAAAATCAACACTGCTTCGCTGTGCGACCATGCTGGAAAGGATGGACGACGGAGAATTATCTTATCTGGGGGAACGTGCCGCTTACAGTCAGAACGGTGAGGCGGTCTATGAAGCGCCGGGCAAACTGAAGGAACTGAAAAGTTATTATGGTCTGGTTTTTCAGAATTTTAATCTTTTTCCCCATTACAGTGTGATGAAAAATATCTGTGACGCACCGGTCCGCGTGCAGAAAAGAGACAGAAAAGAAGTACAGGAGCAGGCAAAAGTGCTGCTGAAAAAAATGGGACTGGAAGATAAAGCGGATGCTTACCCGTATCAGTTATCGGGTGGTCAGCAGCAGAGGGTTTCCATCGCAAGGGCACTGTGCATGAATCCGAAGATTCTTTTTTTTGATGAGCCAACTTCAGCTCTTGACCCGCAGCTAACGGGTGAGATTTTGAAGGTTATCAAAGACCTGGCAGCAGAACATATGACGATGGTGATCGTAACACATGAGATGAATTTTGCACGAAACGTGGCAGACCATATTGTTTTTATGGAAAAAGGTGTAATCGTAGAAGAAGGGACACCGGAAGAGCTGTTTACGTCCGACAACCAGCGAATCAAAGAATTTCTTGGGAAATTTCAGGATTAAATAGGATATTGACGCAAAAGCAGACAGAAAGAAAAAGAATCTCTCTGTCTGCTTTTTTACAGTAGATTTTTGCCTGATTGTCATGTATAATAAAACGAGGGTGATTTTGAGAATGCATGGCACGAAAAATCACGTATGCCTCTGAAAGTATACAGGCGGAGGTATCCAACATCTGATATATGTAAGAAAACAAAACGACAGGAGAAGCATATGAGTAAAAGAAATGATATTCACAAGGTACTGATTATTGGTTCCGGCCCGATCATCATCGGACAGGCATGCGAATTTGATTACTCCGGCACGCAGGCATGTAAGGCATTGCGCCAGCTGGGGTACCAGATCATTCTGGTAAACTCCAATCCGGCAACGATCATGACGGATCCTGGTATCGCCGATGTTACTTACATCGAGCCACTGAATGTAGAGAGGCTGGAGCAGATTATTGCAAAAGAGCGCCCGGATGCCCTTTTGCCGAACCTTGGCGGACAGTCCGGACTGAACCTCTGTTCAGAGCTGGCAGCGGCAGGTGTCCTGGATCGTTACGATGTGAAAGTGATCGGTGTACAGGTAGATGCCATCGAACGTGGGGAAGACCGTATCGAGTTTAAAAAGACTATGAACAAGCTTGGCATTGAGATGGCGCGCAGCGAAGTTGCCTACAGCGTGGAAGATGCCCTGGCGATTGCAGATAAGCTGGGTTATCCGGTGGTACTGCGGCCGGCTTACACCATGGGCGGAGCCGGAGGCGGTCTGGTATACAATGTAGAAGAATTAAAAACGGTCTGTGAACGTGGTCTGCAGGCGAGCCTTGTCGGACAGGTTCTGGTAGAAGAGTCCATTCTTGGTTGGGAAGAACTGGAGCTGGAAGTTGTCCGTGATGCAAAGAATAACATGATTACTGTATGCTTCATTGAAAATATTGACCCGCTTGGCGTGCATACCGGAGATTCCTTCTGTTCTGCACCGATGCTGACGATTTCAGAAGATGTTCAGAAAGAACTGCAGAGACAGGCATATAAGATCGTAGAAGAAGTAGAAGTGATCGGTGGTACAAACGTACAGTTTGCACATGATCCAAAAAGCGGCCGTATCATCGTCATCGAGATCAATCCGAGAACTTCCCGTTCTTCTGCACTTGCAAGTAAAGCAACCGGTTTCCCGATCGCACTTGTTTCCGCAATGCTGGCTTCCGGCCTGACGCTGGATGAGATCCCGTGCGGCAAGTACGGCACACTGGATAAATACGTGCCGGACGGCGATTACGTGGTGATCAAATTTGCAAGATGGGCATTTGAAAAATTCAAAGGTGTTCAGGACAAGCTCGGCACACAGATGCGTGCAGTCGGTGAAGTTATGAGCATCGGTAAAACTTACAAAGAAGCATTCCAGAAAGCAATCCGCAGCCTGGAGATTGGACGTTACGGTCTTGGATTTGCCAAAGATTTCCATGAAAAGACAAAAGAAGAGCTGCTGAAAATGCTCTCTGTTCCGACCAGTGAGCGTCAGTTTATCATGTATGAAGCACTGCGCAAACACGCAACTGTGGATGAGCTGTTTGAGCTGACCAGGATCAAACATTACTTTATCGAACAGATGAAAGAGCTGGTAGAAGAAGAAGAGGCCCTGATTGCAAAAAAAGGCAGTGTTCCGTCAGAAGAAGCTCTGCGCCAGGCAAAACTGGACGGTTTCTCTGATAAATATTTAAGCCAGATCCTGGAAGTGACCGAAGAAGAGATCCGCAATGCCCGCATCGGCTACGGCATCGAAGAGGCATGGGAAGGTGTTCACGTAAGCGGAACAAAAGACAGTGCTTATTACTATTCTTCATATCATATCAAGGATGAGAGCAAGGCCAGCGATAATAAGAACAAGATCATGATCCTTGGCGGCGGTCCAAACCGGATCGGTCAGGGTATTGAGTTTGATTACTGCTGTGTACATGCGGCAATGGCTTTGAAAAAGGCCGGATTTGAGACGATCATTGTAAACTGTAACCCGGAAACGGTATCAACAGACTATGATACATCTGATAAATTATACTTCGAACCGCTGACACTGGAAGATGTACTGAGCATTTACAAGAAAGAGAAACCGCTCGGTGTGATCGCACAGTTTGGCGGACAGACACCACTGAATCTCTCCGCAGAGCTGGAAAAATACGGTGTGAAGATCCTTGGTACTTCACCGGCTGTCATCGATATGGCAGAAGACCGTGACCTGTTCCGTGCGATGATGGACAAACTTCAGATCCCGATGCCGGAAGCAGGCATGGCAGTGGATGTGGACGAAGCACTGGCGATCGCGGAGCGTATCGGCTATCCGGTTATGGTACGTCCTTCCTATGTACTTGGCGGACGCGGCATGGAAGTTGTATACGATCCGGAAAATCTGAAGATTTACATGGAAGCAGCAGAAGGTGTGACACCGGACCGTCCGATCCTGATCGACCGTTTCCTGCGTCATGCGATGGAGTGTGAGGCAGATGCGATCAGCGACGGCGAACATGCTTATGTACCGGCTGTTATGGAGCATATCGAACTTGCCGGGGTGCATTCCGGAGACTCTGCATGCATCATTCCGTCAAAGCATATTTCGGAAGAAAACTTAAAGACGATCAAAGAGTACACAAAGAAAATCGCAGAAGAGATGCATGTAAAAGGTCTGATGAACATGCAGTATGCGATCGAAGATGGTGTGGTTTATGTGCTTGAGGCAAATCCGCGTGCCTCCAGAACGGTGCCGCTGGTTTCCAAAGTATGTGCGATCTCCATGGTGCCTCTGGCAACCGAGATCATTACTTCTGAATTTACCGGGAAAGAGTCACCGATCAAAGACCAGAAAGACCGCAAGATCCCGTATTACGGTGTCAAAGAAGCAGTCTTCCCGTTCAATATGTTCCAGGAAGTAGATCCGCTGTTAGGACCGGAAATGCGTTCGACAGGTGAAGTACTCGGACTGGCACAGAGTGTCGGCGAAGCTTACTTCAAAGCACAGGAAGCAACCAAGAGTCCGCTTCCGCTCTCCGGAACGGTACTGATCAGTGTCGGTGACCGTGAAAAGGCAGAAGTGGCAGAAGTAGCAAAACGTTTCCATGAAGCAGGTTTTGCGATCGTTGCAACGAAGCATACAAAAGCAATCATCGAAGAATCAGGCATCCCGGCTGAATTCGTATACAAGATGTCAGAAGGACGTCCGAATATCTATGATATCATCACAAATGGCAAAGTGGATCTTGTTGTAAATACACCGAAGGGTGAAGAAGAAGGACCGGATGACAGCTATGTAAGAAGAGCCTGCATCAAGAGCCGTGTTCCGTATATCACGACCATGGCGGCAGCACTTGCAAGTGCAGAAGGTATTCTGACCGTTCAGAAACAGAGCAGCAGAGAAGTTGTATCTTTGCAGGATCTGCACGCAAGGATCAAATAAAGCCTGTGGCATAAAATGAAATAAAATGAACACAGCGGCAGAGTTTTGCAGAAGAACCTGCTGCAAACAGGAGGTAAGAAAGATGAATCAGGTAATTATTCCGGAAAACTATCATTCCGTGCTCTCTATGTACGAGACACAGGATGCGATCGGGATCATCAAAGAAATGATGCAGAAAAAACTCTGTATGGCACTGCATTTGAAAAGAGTCACAGCTCCGCTGTTCGTGGATCCGGCATCCGGTCTGAACGACGATCTGAACGGAGTGGAAAGACCGGTTTCTTTTGAAATCCCGGCAGCGGGTGTGGAGGCACAGGTCGTACATTCTCTGGCAAAATGGAAACGTATGGCACTTTATCGCTACGATTTTCGTGTCGGAAAAGGTATTTTGACAGACATGAATGCCATCCGCAGAGACGAGGAGCTTGATAATCTTCACTCCTGTTATGTGGATCAGTGGGACTGGGAGAAAGTCATTGACCGCAGTGACCGCAATGAGGAGTATCTGAAAGCTGTTGTAAAAAGAATTGTCGGTGTGATATGTAACACCCTGGATGAACTGAAATATTATTATCCGCAGCTGGAGCTGGAACTGAATCGTGATGTTGCATTTATCACAACACAGGAGCTGGAGGACCGTTATCCGGATCTGGCGCCAAAGCAGCGTGAAAATGTGTTTGTAAAAGAACACGGAACAGCTTTTATCATGAAGATCGGTGATAAGCTCAAATCCGGTGAGCCGCATGACGGCAGAGCACCGGACTACGATGACTGGGCACTGAACGGGGATATTCTGTTCTGGCATGAGACACTTGGATGTGCCCTGGAGGTATCTTCCATGGGAATCCGTGTCGATGGAAAATCTCTGGCAGAGCAGTTGGCAAAAGCAGGTTGCGAAGATCGAAGAGAACTTCTGTTCCATAAAATGCTTCTGGAAGAGAAACTGCCTCTGACGATCGGCGGCGGTATCGGACAGTCCAGAGTCTGCATGCTTCTGCTCGGCAAAGCACATGTCGGCGAAGTACAGGCATCGATCTGGGATGAAGAGACACTGAATGCATGTGAAAAGGCAGGGATCTGCTTATTATGATCGATCAGAAATGCCGTCTCTGCCCGCGGGAATGCAGGGCAGAGAGGGAAAATGGACAGATGGGTTTCTGCGGTATGACGGGAAAAGGCATCAGGGCGGCGAGAGCTGCCCTTCATTTTTGGGAAGAACCATGTATTTCCGGGAAGGGCGGTTCCGGTGCCGTCTTTTTTGCAGGCTGTACCCTTCGGTGTGTTTACTGTCAGAACCGCGAGATCGCAGCCGGGCGGATGGGTCAGGAGATCAGCCTTTCACGCCTGGTGGATATCTTTTTTGAACTGAAAGAACAGGGAGCAGAAAATATTAATCTGGTGACACCGAGCCATTATGCTGACAAGATCATTCAGGCGATCCGGATGGCAAAAGAGAGAGGATTTGACCTTCCGTTTGTCTATAACTGCGGCGGATATGAAAAAGTGAAAATCTTAAAACAGTTAGATGGACTGATCGATATTTATCTTACAGACTTCAAATACATGTCAGCGGAAAGTGCCATGCGTTATTCCAGTGCGAAAGATTATCCGAAGGTTGCAAAGGCGGCTCTTGACGAGATGATGCGCCAGCAGCCACAGACAATTTACGATGGACATGGCATGCTGAAACGTGGTGTACTGGTTCGCCATCTGCTTCTGCCGTCGCACCGCAAAGAGGCAGAACAGGTAGTAAGATATGTCTACGGTACTTATAAAAATCGGGCGGCACTTAGCCTGATGTGCCAGTATACACCGCTGGAAGATCTGGATGCTTACCCGGAACTGAAACGCAGGGTGACAAAGAGAGAGTACGAAAAACTGCTGGATTTTGCTGTTGAACTTGGCGTGGAGAATGGCTATATGCAGGAAATGGAAAGTGCCAGAAAATCCTATATCCCGCCATTTGATGGAAAAGGGGTAGTTATGCAGTAAATTGTTTTTCTATGCATCAAATCCGTTGACATAAAAGGGAATCAGTGATAAACTCAGACACAGAGCATTATAAAACAGGAGGATTAGAAATTATGAAAAAATTGATTGCAGCAGTGCTGGTTGGAACAATGGTATTGTCCATGGCAGGATGCGGAAGTAAAAAAGCAGAAACAACAGGAAGCGAAGCTTCTTCTGATGCAGCGGCAGGCGGCACACTGGTTATGGCTACCAATGCGGAGTTCCCGCCGTATGAATATTATGAAGGAGATAATGTGGTAGGAATCGATGCAGATATTGCAGCGGCTGTAGCAGACAAACTGGGAATGGAGCTGAAGATCGAGGATATGGCATTTGATTCCATCATTCCAGCAGTAACATCCGGTAAAGCAGATATCGGCCTGGCTGGTATGACGGTTACAGAAGACCGTCTGGAGAATGTCGATTTCTCAGATACTTATGCACATGCAACACAGGTTGTTATCGTAAAAGAGGACAGCAATATTGCAAGCCCGGATGATCTGGAAGGCAAAAAGATTGGTGTACAGCTTGGTACAACCGGTGATATTTATGCAGGTGATATCAAAGATGCAACGGTAGAGCGTTACAACAAAGGTTTTGAGGCAGTACAGGCACTTTCCCAGGGCAAAATTGATGCAGTTGTTATCGACGGAGAGCCGGCAAAAGTATTTGTAAAAGAAAACGAAGGTCTGAAGATGCTGGATGAGGCATTTACAGAAGAAGATTACGCGATCGCAGTAGCAAAAGGAAATGATGAACTGCTGGATAAGATCAATACCGCACTCGGCGAACTGAAAGATTCCGGTGAACTGGATAAGATCGTTGACAAATATATCACAGCGGAATAAAAGAAAGTGACAGAGGAATGCCATGTCAAGACAATTATACTTAAATTTTATTAAAGATAACAGATGGAAATACATCGTGAACGGTCTGGGAACGACCTTGCAGATCACTTTTTTTGCAGTCATTCTCGGCATCGCTCTCGGATTTCTGGTCGCAGTCATTCGTTCTACTTATGACAAGACGGGAAAAGGAAAAATATTAAATTTTCTGGCAAAAGTATATCTTACCGTGATACGAGGAACACCGGTACTGGTACAGCTCCTGATCATTTACTTTGTCGTATTTGCAAGTGTGGACATCAATAAAATCATCGTTGCAGTCATGGCATTCGGTATCAACTCCGGCGCATATGTGGCAGAGATTATTCGAAGCGGTATCATGTCGATTGATGACGGACAGTTCGAGGCAGGGCGAAGCCTTGGCTTTAACTACACGCAGACCATGATCTATATTATCCTGCCGCAGGCACTGAAAAATGTACTTCCGGCACTGGCAAATGAATTTATTGTACTTTTAAAAGAAACTTCCGTATCCGGATACATAGCCATTCAGGATCTGACGAAAGGTGGAGACATCATTCGAAGCCAGACATACAATGCCCTGTTCCCGCTTCTTATGGTGGCAGCGATCTATCTGATCATGGTGCTTTTCTTTGAAAAGCTGGTATCCATCTTAGAGAGGAGGCTGCGTAACAGTGAGCGCTGAGAAAAAAGAGACCCTGATCCAGGTAGAGAATCTGACAAAAACGTTCGGCGGAAGTGTACATGCACTGAACGGTGTCAGCACCGATATCAAAAAAGGCGAGGTTGTCTGTGTGATCGGGCCTTCCGGTTCCGGTAAAAGTACTTTCCTTCGCTGCCTGAACCGTCTGGAAGATCCGACCGACGGACGCATTATTTTTGCAGGGGAAGATCTGATGAATCCGAAGACGGACATTGATATGCACCGTCAGAAAATGGGAATGGTATTTCAGCATTTTAATCTGTTCCCGCATATGTCGATCTTAAGAAACATGACGATCGCTCCGATGAAGCTGCAAAAACGCGGCAAAGAAGAAGCAGAAGGTCAGGCCATGAAGCTTTTGGAGCGTGTAGGTCTTGCTGACCGTGCAAATGCATATCCAAGCCAGCTTTCCGGTGGGCAGAAGCAGCGAATCGCTATCGTGCGTGCACTGTGTATGAATCCGGAGGTCATGCTTTTTGATGAGCCGACTTCAGCACTTGACCCGGAGATGGTCGGAGAAGTATTAAATGTTATGCGGGATCTTGCAAAAGAACATATGACCATGGTCGTTGTTACCCATGAGATGGGATTTGCAAGAGAAGTTTCTGACCGTGTAATCTTTATGGCGGAAGGAAAGATCGTAGAAGAAGGAACGCCGGAAGAAATTTTTACGGCACCAAAGACAGAGAGGCTGCAGACTTTTTTAAGCAAAGTTCTTTGAAAAAATATTATTGGAATACAGAAAACGGCATGGGTGTCAGAAAAGATCCGGTGCCGTTTTTTTATGCAAAGAGATGGAAGTTTGTGCGAAAAGAAAAGCTTGCATATTGACGATGTACAGCTATAATAGAAGAAGATGCCGAAGGCATCCATAAAAAACAGTAAAGTGGTGGATAAAATTGAACTATACAGAAGCAGTAGATTATATACTTAACGTACCGAAGTTTACAACAAAAAACAAACCGGAGCACACGGCAGAGCTTTTAAAGAGACTGGGACATCCGGACCGAGGCATGAAGGTGATCCATGTTGCAGGAACTAACGGAAAAGGTTCCGTCTGTGCGTTTCTTTCCGAGATGCTGACACTGGCAGGTAAAAAGACTGCTCTTTTTACATCTCCGCACCTGGTTCGAATCAACGAGCGTTTCCAGATCAACAACGTGCCGATCAGCGATGGGCTTTTTCTGGAATCCTATCAGGAAGTACAGAAAGCGATTGACAGTATGGTAAAAGACGGACTTCCGCACGCAACTTATTTTGAGCTGCTCTATGCAGTTGCCATGGTTGCTTTTCAGAGAGAAAAAGCAGAGTATGCAGTTCTGGAGACCGGACTTGGCGGCAGACTTGATGCGACCAATACCATTGAACATCCGATCGCAACGGTTATCACTTCGATCAGCCTGGATCACACGGAGATTCTTGGTGATACGATCGAAAAGATTGCCGCTGAGAAGGCAGGGATCATCAAAGAAGGGGTTCCGGTGATCTATGACGGCAGAAATGAAAAAGCAGAAAAAGTCATACGGAAAAGGGCAGAAGAGCTTCAGGCACCGGCTTTTGCGCTGAAAGAAGAAATGTATGAAATTTTGGGAAACACGGACAAAAGTATTGATTTTTGCCTGAATTGTGGGTATTATGAACATGCCAAAGTGACCGCACCTTACCTTGCACCATATCAGGTTGTGAACAGTTCTCTGGCACTGCTTGCTATGGATGTGATTGACCGGGAGCAAAAGATCTCCAGGGAGCTCCGTATCCGGGCGATCCGCGAGACGAAGTGGCAGGGACGTATGGAGACGGTACTGCCGGGAGTGATCGTTGATGGGGCACACAATGCAGATGGTATTGCACAGTTCGTAAAAACTGTTCAGAGTGTACAGGACCGTTATCGGATCGTACTGCTGTTTTCTGCTGTAGCAGAAAAGAATTATGAAGAGATGATCCACACAATCTGCAGCCAGATGACACCGGCTGTGGTGGTAGTTACTGAGATCAAAGGAGACCGTATTGTTCCGGCAGGGGAACTTTCCAGAGTATTTGCAAAATACACGGATGCCAGGATCGTGACAGAGCCGGATATTGCAAAAGCCTTTACAAAGGCACGTGAACTTCGGCAGAATGGGCTTTTGTTCTGTGCGGGATCTTTATATCTGGTAGGAGAGATAAAAGAAATCCTTGAAAAAACACGGATGTAAGATAAAGGAGCATATATATGATTAATTACGAAGAAGAATTAAAAAAGTTTCATTCCAGTCTGGATGTCAATGAGGCAGAGGATGCGATCTATAATCGCGATCTGACAGACATTACAGATATTTTGAAAGAACTTATGAAGGATGAAAAGAAAAAAAGAAGATAAGGGGATAGCATGAATTGTATTTACTGCGGAACTCCACTGTCCGATATTGATTACTGTACCGGATGCGGAGCGGACATTACGATCCTGAAGCGCGTGGCACGTATTTCCAACCTGCTTTACAATGAAGGGCTGGATAAGGCACGCGTCAGGGATCTTTCAGGGGCGATCAAGTCTCTGAAAAGAAGCCTTGAGTTTAATAAAGAAAACAAAGATGCAAGAAATCTTCTGGGACTGGTTTATTTTGAATCCGGTGAAGTGGTTTCCGCACTCACAGAGTGGGTGATCAGCAAGAATATGAATCCGGATGACAATCTGGCAGAATATTACATAGATAAACTGCAGTCAAACAAAAATAAGCTGGATACGATCAACCAGACGATTCGAAAGTACAATCAGGCACTTGTTTACTGCCGTGAAGATAATGACGATATGGCAGTGATACAGTTGAAAAAGGTACTTTCTCAGAATCCAAAACTGATAAAGGCATACCATCTGCTGGCACTTCTTTATCTGAAGCGCCAGGAATATGAAAAGGCAAGAAAACTGCTCAAAAAGGCGGCTTTTATTGACACGAATAATACAACAACACTGCGTTATCTGCAGGAAGTAGAGCTGGCAACCGGTATCAGTACCAGTCTGGATATGAAGAGAAAGAAAAAGTACGCAAAAGAGAAAGTGGACCGTTTAAGAGGAACTGTGACTTATATGAACGGGAATGAAATGATCATTCAGCCGACTACGTTTCGTGACAGTTCTGCAGTTGCGACTTTTATCAACATTTTTCTTGGCATCATCCTCGGGGCGGCCGTTGTTTGGTTTCTGGCAGTTCCGGCGACCAGACAGAGCATTTATGAAAAAGCGAATGTGCAGGTGACAGATGCCAATGCACAGATGGCAGCACAGGTGTCCAAAGTACAGGGATTGCAGGAAGAAATCGATGGTTATCAGAGCAAGGTAGATGCAGCAAACCAGGCGAAAGATGAGGCTGATAAGAAAGCGGATTCCTACGATGAGATTCTTCAGGCAGCCAACTATTATCTGGCAAATGATATGACCAAAGCGGCAGATGCGTTCAATCAGATCGAAGAGAACAGTATGACCGGAAAGGGAAAAGAGCTGTATACTACATTGAAAACAGCACTGGCGGATTATGTTTTTACGGAAGCTTATAATGCCGGAGCAGCGGCGTTTGCACAGGGTGATTATAAGACAGCAATTACGCAGTTGAAAAAAGCGACAGAAGCCAAAACAGATGATTTTAACGCCTGGTATTATCTTGCTTTTTCCTATCGAAACAACAACGAGACGAAAAAAGCAAATAAGATTCTCCAGCAGATCATCCAGAAATTTCCGACGCAGGCGGCATCTTATAATATTTCCAGTTATATCACGAGTGATACTTCTGCGGATAACAACAATACGGCAGCAGGCACCAGGGCAGAAGATATAACCGGAAATGTTACGGGTACGGATGTGACCGACAATGATACGACAGCCGCAGATACGGCAGGTGACGCGACAGGCAGTTATCCGGATACAACGGGCGGAGATGCCGGGGATGGTAATGTAGACATCAACAATATGTTTGGAATAGAATAAAGAACAGCATACAAAAGAGAAGCAATACTGGTTTTGAACCGGAAGGCTTCTCTTTTTTTGTTACAGTGAGCGCATAAGGGGGCAGGAATATGCAGGGTTATCTGGAAATGAGAGGCAGTGATATGATCATTTTTGTGCCGGAAGAGCTGGATCATCACAGTGCGGAAAAAATACGCAGGGCTTCCGATGCTATGATGCAAAGCAGAAGGGTGAAAAATGTGATTTTTGATTTTCGGGAAACGGTTTTCATGGACAGCGCCGGTATTGGAATGATCATGGGACGCTATAAGCTGATGCAGGCGCTCGGAGGTCATGTGACGGCTGTCCATGTAAGCAAGAGAGTAAGGAAAATACTGGTTTTATCCGGAATCTATAAAATTGTCGGAATCTGTGAAGAGGCAGTGCCGGCATCAGAAACATCACATGGGAGGAACCGATATGGCGTATGAAAATGAAATGAAGATTGAGTTTGACAGCAGATCCTGTAACGAAGGATTTATACGCGTGGCAGTATCCGCGTTTCTGACACAGCTCAATCCGACACTTGAAGAAGTGGCAGACGTAAAAACAGCAGTGTCAGAAGCAGTTACAAATTGTATTGTACATGCCTATGAGGGAAAAAAGGAAAAAATACTGGTTTCCTGTCATATCGAGGGACATGCACTGTATCTGGAAATAAAAGATCACGGATGCGGCATACCGGATATAAAAAAAGCAATGGAACCATTGTTTACGACAAAACCGGATGAGGAGCGATCCGGTATGGGCTTTGCTTTTATGGAGGCTTTTATGGATGATGTGCGCGTAGAATCAGAACCGGGACATGGAACGACCGTTTTCATGCGAAAGGAGATCGGATGGAGCAGACCCTTGCATTGATCGAACAGTCTCACGAAGGGGACAAAGATGCAAGGGATACACTGGTGGAAAAAAATATGGGACTGGTCTATACGGTAGCAAGACGTTTTTGCGGACGCGGATGTGAGATGGAAGATCTGATACAGATAGGAAGTATTGGACTGATCAAAGCAATAGACAAATTTGATCCCTGTTTTGAAGTGAAGTTTTCGACCTATGCAGTGCCGATGATTACGGGAGAAATTAAACGGTTCCTGCGCGATGACGGCCTGATCAAAGTCAGCCGTTCTTTAAAAGAGACGGCGGTTAAAGTCTGCATGGCACGGGAAAAACTGGAAAAACATTACGGAAGGGAACCGACACTGGAAGAAGTTTCCATGGAAGTGGGAGTGGCAAGAGAAGACATTGTGATGGCAATGGAATCTGTGACAGAGATAGAGTCCCTTCATAAACCTGTTTATCAGGGGGATGGAAATGCGATCTCACTGATGGATGGAATCAAAGAAGAAAAGGATGAGGGTGAAGAACTTTTGAATCATATGTTTCTGAATACACTGCTTGGAACACTTGAAGAAAAAGAACGAAGACTGCTGCATTTTCGCTATTTTGAAGAAATGACGCAGGTTCAGGTAGCAGAGAAAATGAAAATGACACAGGTTCAGGTTTCGCGTCTCGAAAAGAAAATACTTGAGAAATTAAGAGAAAAAGTATAAGAGTTTCGGATAAAAAAGAAGAAAGAAGGGATACTAAAGAAAAACAGAACAGTCGGAGGTGACGCTCATATGAAACAGGCGGGCGGTGAGACATTATATCTGAAGGTAGAGCGGAATGTGCAGGTACACGATGCAAAAGTCACGATCGGAGATCTTGCGCAGATTCTCTGTACGGATAAAGCTACGGAAAACCGGATCAAAACGATCAAAGTCCCTCAGGCAACCAATGGAAAACCGGGACGGCATGCCATGTCCGTTATGGAGCTTATCGATCTGATCCAGAAAGAAGTACAGGGGATCGAGATCAATAACATCGGAGAATATGACTTTATCGTTACTTATGAAAACCTGAAACATGCCACAAAAGCACTTGGTTATGCAAAGACAGCTTTTGTGGCAATATTGTCTTTTTTTGGAGCAGCATTTGCGATCATGACATTTAATAATGATGTGGACATACCAAAACTGTTCGCACAGCTTTATCAGCAGTTTACCGGAATGGAATCGGATGGTTTTACCGTATTGGAGCTGTCCTATTCCCTGGGTCTTGGTACCGGTATTCTGCTCTTTTTTAACCATTTCTGCGGCAGGAAAATAACAGCAGATCCCACTCCATTAGAGGTGGAGATGCGGACGTACGAGGATGAAATCAATACTACGCTGATCGAGAGAAGCAGCCGTGATCCGAAGAAGCAGAAGAAAAAGCAGAGGGCAGGAGGGTGAGAGATGGCAGAACAGATAGGAGCGGCAGTCATCGGGTTATCGGGAGGTCTTGTGATCGCCGGAGGCGTGATCGCACTGATGGTCGGTCTTGGGATCATTACCCGTTTTGCAGGGATCACACACACGGCAGGTCAGGTTAAAAAATATGAGAGTGCTATTTTCTTCGGTGCACTTTTCGGAAATATACTTACGGTATATCAGACGGAAGTGCCGCTTGGCACAGCGGGTCTGGCAGTCATGGGGATTTTCTCCGGTATTTTTGTAGGTGGATGGATTCTGGCACTTGCGGAAATTGTCAATATTTTTCCGATTTTTGCAAGAAGGATCGGGATCACAAAAGGCTGCAGCCTGATCGTGATCGCAATCGCAGCCGGAAAAACCGTCGGAAGTCTGTATCATTTTTATATGCGCTGGGGGATATAAAACAACGTTTGGATGGAAAGTGAAAGGATAGGAAAGACCACATGAAAGATGTTTTAAAAGAGCAGAGAAATCAGAAATATAACGATTATGTAAAGCAGGTAACACCGACACACAGCCTGCCTTTGAACATGCTGAAAGCCTTTGTGACCGGCGGTGCAATCTGTGCGGTCGGACAGGGAATCCTGGATTACGGACAGCAGGTCGGGCTGGAAAAGGATATTGCGGCAAGCTGGTGTTCCCTGATTCTTGTACTTGTAAGCGTGATCCTGACCGCCTGCAATATTTATCCACGACTGGCGAAATTTGGCGGTGCCGGTACTCTCGTGCCAATCACCGGTTTTGCCAATTCGGTTGCCGCCCCGGCGATTGAATTTCAGAAAGAAGGGCAGGTATTCGGAATCGGATGTAAGATCTTTGCCATTGCCGGTCCGGTGATTCTGTATGGAATCTTTTCAAGCTGGGTACTGGGACTGATCTATTGGATCTATAAAATCGCGGTAAAATAAAAATGTGCCCTGGCACATTCTTGCGCCTGCGGCGGTCGCTTGCGACATCTGCCTTATACGCTGCAGTGCGCATCCCCGCGGAGCGTTTTTTTACTTTACAGGAAAGTGATTTCCTGTAAAATAAAAAAGTCCTGAAACTCAGGACTTTTTTCATGCCGGTGGCCGGACTCGAACCGGCACGGCTGTTAAACCGCTTGATTTTGAGTCAAGTGCGTCTGCCAATTCCGCCACACCGGCATACTCTCAAAACCGTTATTTATTTTAGCACAGATTTTATGATATTGCAAGCTGTTTTTTCCTTTTTCATTGCGGGAAAAGGAATTTCAATGCAGTGAACCGTAACAAAGACAGCCGCATATTCTAGTAAGAAAGAAAAACAGAGGAGTTTTGAGATGGCGACCATAGTAATTGATGCAGGACATGGCGGAAGTGATCCGGGTGCTGTCTTTGAAGGGCGGCAGGAGAAGGACGATACACTCCGCCTGGCACTCGCAGTGGGGAAAATCCTGGAAGAAAACGGACAGAATGTAATTTATACAAGAACTACGGATATCTATCAGACACCGTTTCAGAAAGCTACGATCGCAAATGAAGCAGGTGCCGATTTTTTTGTTTCCATACATCGAAATTCCAGTCCGGTTGCAGGACAGTATTCCGGTGTGGAGACTCTGGTATATGAAAGAAGCCAAATCAAGGGGGAGATGGCTGAAAATATTAATCGTGAGCTTGCAGAAGCTGGCTTTAAAAATCTTGGGGTGAAAGAAAGACCGGGGCTTGTTGTCCTGAGACGGACCAAAATGCCGGCTGTGCTTGTGGAAGCCGGATTTATCAACAACGGAGAAGATAACCGTGTTTTCGATGAGAATTTTGAAGAAGTGGCACAGGCGATCGCAGATGGAATCCTGAAGACGATCTATACACAGGAAGTAGGAGCTTACGAATACGAAAAAGAGGGAGAGAAGGCGGACCGTTACCGTATCCAGACAGGATATTTTACGCTGGAAGAAAATGCAAGAGCTCTGCAGGCACAGATGATGCTGATGGGATACCAGGCAGAGATCCTGAAGGAGCAGGGAGCTTTTCGTGTTGTAACCGGAGATTTTGAAAATCTGGACAATGCGGCGAAAATGGAACAGGCGTTGCGTGAGCATAATTTCAATACGTATATCATTACACAATAAAAGGAAATACTTTACATGCCAGGCGGGCTGCGGTATACTAAAGGACAGGTAATTCAATGAACAATCATACTGGAGATCATTTTATGGTATGTGTATATGAGGGTGGCATACTTGCCTGCCCTCTGTACACAGGCATCTGTGCTATGGAAAATCTGGCACAACGGTGCTCGTTTCGAATGATATGGATGACGGAGTATAGATGATGGAGAAAAAGAAAAAATGGATCAGGTACAGCCTGCTGGCCGCAGCGATGGTTCTGGCAGGGATTTATATTGGAGGACTGCTGTATTTTCATGGAAAATTTCTTGCAAATACAGATATCAATGGGATAGATGTATCCGGCAGGAATGTCACAGAAGCAGAACAGCAGATCAGAGAACAGGTCGAAGACTATAAGATTACATTAAAAGAGCGTAAGAAAAAGAGTGAGACCATACTGGCATCGGATATTGGATACCATTATGTTTCTAATGGGGAAGTGTTAAAATGCCAGAAGTCGCAGATGTATGCCCTGTGGTTTGTGAATTATTTCAAACCAACAACCTACGAATTTGAAGCAGCAGTGCAGTTTGAAGACTCTCTGCTTGAAAAAAAGGCAGATACGTTAAACTGCCTGTCGGCATCGGCAGAAGAGCCGGAAGATGCAAAGATGGTGTTTCGTGATACCAAATTTGTGATACAGAAAGAAAAACAGGGCGCAAAGGTCAGAAAGAAGAAATTTCTCCGGCTGCTCTCCCAGGCGATCTTAAACAGGGATGGCATGTTTGACCTGGACAAAGAAGACTGTTATGTAAAACCAAAGAGGACGGGTGATGATCCGGCTCTTACGAAACTGGTATCGGACATGAACCATTATGCGGATATTGAGATCACATACTGTTTTGGAGACCAGAGGGAAGTCCTGGATGGAAGGATCGTCAAAGACTGGCTGACTTATGACAAAGACGGAAAAGTTACAGTCAAGGACGGTGCCATAAAGAATTATATTGCAGAACTTGCAGAAAAATATGACACTTATGACAAACCGCGCAAATTTAAGACAAGCGATGGAAGCTATGTTACCGTAGAAGGCGGAAATTATGGATGGAAACTGGATCAGGGAGCAGAGGCAGAAGAACTTACAAAACGGATGGAAGAAGAGCCGCATATGGAACGCACCCCTGTTTTTGCACAGACAGCGGAAAGCTGGGATAATGGTGACATGGGTGACAGCTATGTGGAAGTCGATCTGACAAAACAGCATCTCTGGATGTACAAAGAAGGAAAGCTGGTCATCGAAACAGACTTTGTATCCGGAAAGATGACAAGAGACCGAAGGACACCGCCTGGAGTCTATAAACTATATTATAAAAAATCACCGGCAGTACTTCGAAGCAACAAACCAGGTGACAGTTATGAAAGTCCGGTCACGTTCTGGATGCCGTTTAATGGAGGTATTGGTTTTCACGATGCCAGTTGGAGAGGCAGTTTCGGAGGAGAAATTTTCTGGAACAGCGGCTCGCATGGCTGTATTAACCTGCCTTATAAGGCGGCAAAAACGATTTATGAAAATATTGAAAAAGGTTATCTCGTCATCTGCTTTTATCGCAATGGGGAGTATAAGTAATGCAGGAGGACAACATGCTGGAACAGATCGTACAACCATTGCTTGACTGGTTTGATCAGAATGCACGTATCCTGCCCTGGAGAGAGAAACCGGAGCCATATCGTGTATGGGTTTCTGAGATCATGCTCCAGCAGACGCGTGTGGAAGCGGTAAAACCGTTTTTTGAACGCTTTACAGAGGCACTTCCGGATGTAAAGGCACTTGCAGACTGCCCGGAGGACAGTCTTTTGAAACTCTGGGAAGGACTTGGCTACTATAACCGTGTCCGCAATATGCAGAAAGCAGCACAGTATATGACAGAATTATACGATGCCAGGATGCCGGCGGATTATGACAAGCTGCTGGCATTGCCCGGCATCGGTCCTTATACGGCAGGAGCGGTGGCCTCCATCGCCTTTGAGATCCCGGTTCCGGCAGTAGATGGAAATGTTCTGCGTGTGATCACCAGGATTACGGAGAATGATGGTGATATTTTAAAACAGTCCGTCAAACATCAGGTAGAGATGGAACTTTTAAAGATCATGCCCGAAGGAAAATCAGGTGCTTTTAATCAGTCGCTGATGGAACTGGGGGCGACTGTATGTGTACCAAACGGAGCACCGAAATGTGAGGCCTGTCCGGTGGCAGACTTATGTCTGGCCCATCAAAATGGCAAAGAAATGGATTATCCGAAAAAGACACAGAAAAAATCGCGTAAAATAGAAAAAAAGACAGTTCTGGTGATCCGGGACGGAAACAGGGTTGCCATTCGCAAACGCCCTGCAAAAGGGCTTCTGGCAGGTTTGTATGAGCTTCCGAATCTTCCAGGATGGCTAAGTTCTGATGAAGTTCTGGCCTGGCTGAAAAAAGAAGGACTCTCGCCGGTCCGCATTCAGGAATTATCAGATGCAAAACATATTTTCAGCCATATCGAATGGCATATGAAAGGATATGTGATTCTGACAGAAGAACTGGAAAATGCTTCCGGAACGGACATGCTTTTTGTCGAACCCCAAAAGACAGAAGAAGAGTATCCAATTCCGGCAGCTTTTGCAGCCTATACGGGATATCTTCAGATCAGACTTGGTCAGGAAAAATACGACGAAAAATAAAAGGAAAAAGTATGGAGGAAAAAACGTGAAAATATTATCAATCGCAATTCCATGTTATAATTCTGCAGCTTATATGCGAAGATGCATTGATTCCCTGCTTCCGGGGGGCGAAGATGTAGAGATTTTGATCGTGGACGATGGTTCCACAAAGGACAACACGGCGGAGATCGCTGATGAGTACGAGAAAAACCACCCGGGGATCGTAAAGGCGATCCATCAGGAGAACGGCGGACATGGAGAGGCAGTCAATGCCGGACTGCGCAATGCGACCGGAGTATACTATAAAGTGGTGGACAGCGATGACTGGGTAGATGTGGATGTTTATCTCGATATTATCAAAACTTTAAAAGAACTGGTGGCAGGTCCGCAGACCGTTGATATGTTCATCAGCAATTTTGTCTACGACAAGGCAGGTGCGAAGCGCAAAAAAGTGATGCGGTACAAGGCATTTCCTGAAAATGAAGTATTCCAGTGGGACCATGCGAGAAAACTGCACATCGGACGTTATATCCTGATGCATTCCGTCATTTACCGTACGATGCTGCTTCGGGAATGTAATCTGGAGCTTCCGAAACATACGTTTTACGTGGACAACCTGTTTATATTCCAGCCGCTTCCATATGTAAAAAATCTGTATTATAAAAATGTAAATTTCTATCATTATTTTATAGGCAGAGATGACCAGTCCGTGAATGAAAAAGTAATGATCTCGCGGATTGACCAGCAGATCCGCGTCAATAAGATCATGATTGATACCATGGTGGAGAACAAGATTGCGGATAAACGGATACGTCAGTACATGACCAGTTACCTCGACATTATCACAACCGTTACTTCCGTTATGCTGATCCGTTCCGGCACAGAAGAAAACCTGGAAAAGAAAAAAGAGCTGTGGCAGTATCTCAAATCAAAAGATACCGGTCTTTACCTGAAACTGCGTCACGGACTGTTCGGACGTACGATGAATCTTCCTGGAAAAGGCGGAAGGAAACTTTCTGTGGCAGCATATAAGATCTCACAGAAATTCTATGGATTTAATTAATCAGAAAATTTGTTTTCGATATTATATATGGATATGCGTTGTAATTTTATTCAATTTATGATAAGATTTTCACAGTCGAAAAAATGGATATTTTAGGAGGATAACATGGGAGAGGAAACCGTTTCCAAGAATTTTATTGAACAGATTATAGAGAAAGATCTGGCAGAGGGCAAGTATGACACAATCTGTACTCGTTTTCCACCGGAACCGAATGGATATCTGCATATCGGACATGCCAAATCCATTCTGTTAAACTACGGATTGGCACAGAAATATCACGGCAGGTTCAATATGCGTTTTGATGATACGAACCCGACAAAAGAAAGAGCAGAGTTTGTAGAGTCCATCAAAGCAGATATCAAGTGGCTGGGCGCTGACTGGGAGGACAGGCTGTTCTTTGCATCCAATTACTTTGACCAGATGTATGAGGCTGCTGTGAAACTGATCAGAAAAGGCAAGGCATATGTCTGCGATCTGACAGCAGAGCAGATCCGTGAGTATCGGGGAACACTGACAGAGCCTGGTAAAGAAAGCCCATACCGTAACCGCAGCATTGAAGAAAACCTGGAACTGTTTGAGGCAATGAAAGACGGTAAATATGCGGACGGCGAAAAAGTCCTGCGTGCAAAGATCGATATGGCATCTCCGAACATCAACATGCGTGATCCGATTATTTACCGTGTGGCACATATGACACATCACAATACCGGAGATAAATGGTGTATCTATCCAATGTACGATTTTGCTCATCCGATCGAAGATGCGATCGAAGGAGTAACACATTCTATCTGTACACTGGAGTTTGAAGATCATCGTCCACTCTATGACTGGGTAGTGCGTGAACTGGAGTATCCGCATCCGCCAAAACAGATCGAGTTCGCAAAACTGTATCTGACCAACGTCGTTACCGGAAAGCGTTACATCAAAAAACTGGTAGAAGAAGGTATTGTAGATGGCTGGGATGATCCGCGTCTGGTATCGATCGCAGCATTGCGCAGAAGAGGCTTTACACCGGAATCCATTAAGATGTTTGTAGATCTGTGCGGAGTCAGCAAAGCACAAAGCTCTGTAGATTATGCGATGCTGGAGTACTGTATTCGTGAGGATCTGAAGCTGAAACGTCCGCGTATGATGGCAGTCCTTGATCCGGTCAAACTGATCATTGACAACTATCCGGAAGATCAGATTGAGTATCTGGATGCCGACAACAACCTGGAGAACGAAGCACTTGGCAAACGTCAGGTTCCGTTCGGACGCGAACTGTATATTGACCGTGAAGATTTCATGGAAAATCCGCCAAAAAAATATTTCCGTCTCTTCCCTGGCAATGAAGTGCGTCTGATGAATGCTTATTTCGTAAAATGCACAGGATTCGAAAAAGATGAGAACGGAAACGTGACCGAGATCCACTGCACTTACGATCCGGAAACCAAATGCGGAACCGGATTTACCGGACGTAAAGTAAAGGGAACCATCCACTGGGTAGCAGCAAAGACTGCCAAAAAGGTGACAGTACGTCTCTATGAAAACATCATCGATGAAGAAAAAGGTGTATACAATGAAGACGGCAGCCTGAACCTGAATCCGAATTCACTGACTGTCAAAGAATGTTTCGTAGAACCTGCACTTGCAGAAGCAAAACCATACGAAAGCTTCCAGTTTGTACGTCAGGGATATTTCTGCGCAGATGCCAGAGATTCTAAAGAAGGTGCACCGGTATTTAACCGTATCGTGGCACTGAAAAGTTCTTTCAGACTGCCGAAACAGCAGTAAATAAATGCAGACAAAAAGAGTACGCAAATTATAACAGTAAAGTCATAATCTGCGTACTCTTTCCGTTTGCAAATATTTAAAATCTGGATTTAAACTTCCGGTGTCTCTTCATCAGCGTTTTCTTCGGTGACACTTTTTTCTTCAACAGCAGGTTCTTCCGCTTCTGATGGGCTTTCTTCTGTTGCAGTTTCAGGATCTTCCGATGCTGCTTCAAAGACAGCTTCTGTTGTTTCCGTTACATTTTCTTCGGCTTCTTCCGGCGCAGAAGAAGATGGGATCGTAACATACTCACGGGAATCGGAAGCATCTTCACCATCTAAATCTTCCAGATCATCATCTTCGAAATCATCCTCGAAATCTTCGAAATCATCCTCCCAGTTTTCTTTTTCTTTTTTATGTTTCTTTAAATATGCAAGTCCTGCACCTGCAGCAGCTCCGAGCAGTGCGGCACCTACCAGCCATTTGCTGTATTTTTTTGACATAATGTAACTCCTTTCTCCTGTTTCGCAGTCATGACAGAAGGAAAGCGGACACCAGGAGCTTTTATGTGACTCTCCTGGGAACGCAGACTGCTTTCAATTTACTATGATTATATAGAGTATTGTAATACTTTTCTCTGAAAAAGAAAAGGGTTTTATTTAAAAATTACCTGAACCAGAAACATGTAAAGCAAGGTTCCGCCGCCTACGGAAAGAAGCGTATTTTTCTTCCGGCAGTGAAGCAGAACAATAGCAGCACCGGCAATCAGTTCCGGAAGTCCAAACGGTGACTGGAGCGGGGAAATATTTTTAAAGCAGTATACCACCAGCATACCAATGATGGCATAAGGAAGTACTTTTCCAAGGTACCTGATATAGGCAGGTGTCTTTGATCTGCCGGAAAATAAAAGGAAAGGAAGCCCGCGTACAAAGAACGTCAGGAATGTCATGATCGCGATCATGGCAATCGCCTGTGAATCCGGGATACTACGCATGGGAATCATCTCCTTTCTGTTCTTCCCTTTCCATATGCTTTTCCAGTGGCTTGCGAAGCAGTGTCAGGATTGTAAGGATCGAAAGCATAGCTGGAATGATAAAGCGGTCCGGACCGAAAAGAAGCAGACAGATCACGGAACAGAGCACACCGGTCACTGCCGGGATATGATTTTTGCTGTTCATCCACTGATCGGTAAAGATTACAATAAACAATGCTGTCATTACAAAGTCCACACCTTTTGTGTTGAAACTGACAAGAGAACCAAAGAGTGCACCAAAGGTACAGCCGATGATCCAGTAAAAGTGATCCAGCATGGAAATAAACAGATAAAACCACCCCTTGTCTACATCATCCGGAACGGGTGTCGTAGCAATCAGAGAATACGTCTCATCGGTCAGCTCATGGATCAGCAGAAGCTTTTTCTTCCCGGTATTTTTGTATTTGTCAATGATCGAAAGACCGTAGAAAAGGTGGCGGACCTGGATCATAAGTGTCATGATCGCGGTAGAGATCAGGCTTGCACCGCTTGCGAGCAGATCAATTGCCACATACTGCATCGAGCCGGCATAAATAAAGATGGACATAAAGAAAGCCCAGATAAAGGAATATCCGTTGCTCTCAAGCAATATGCCAAACCCCATGCCAAGAAAGAGATAGCCCGCCATGACCGGAAGTGTGTGAGGAAAGGCAGACTTAAATGCTTTGCGTTTCATTTTTCATTTCCTCCTTGAAATGTATCGGTAATTAGTATAGCATGATGAGTGAAACATGTCAAAATACAGGAGAAAAAAGCATGAAATATTATGATGCAGTAACGGATTTTATATTTGCGGAACAAAAACCGGAAAAAGCGGATGCGATTTTTATTCCGGGCGGATTATATGGTGAGATTGCACAGCATGCGGCCAGGCTTTACCTTCAGGGGTTTGCTCCCGTCATTGTACCTTCCGGAAAGTACAGCATTGTGGAAGGGAAATTTACTGAGGTACAGTCGCCGCAGGAATACAGGGGCAGATCGTTTGGGACAGAGAGTGATTTTCTGACACAGATTCTCCTGGATGAAGGGGTAAACAGAAACGATATCCTGCCGGAAAAAGAAGCAACCTACACCTATCAGAATGCATTATTTACAAAAGACCTTCTGGAAAGAAAAGGACTGCATTTTGAAAAAGTAATCCTGTCATGCCAGGCATATCATGCCAGAAGATGTCTGATGTATTACCAATTTGTTTTTCCGGAAACCGAATTTATCGTTTCTCCGTCTGTTACAAGAGGTATTTCAAGAGAAAACTGGTATCAGAGCGAATACGGTATCCGCCTGGTACTCAAAGAAGTAGAGCACTGCGGCAGCCAATTTGTGGATATGATGTGCAGACAGTGGGACAACGACTTGTAAAATGGACTTGATTGACGGAAATCCAGTTTCGTGTTATTCTGTAGCAGCAGAAAAATGTTTGCAAAAGAGGAGTGATCTTTTATGATAAAAGCAGCAATTTTTGACCTTGACGGTACGGTCGGAGATACCGTGGAATCCATTGCTTACAGCGGCAACCGTGCCCTTAAGGATATCGGATATCATGCATTTCCGGTGGAAAATTATAAATATTATGCCGGCGATGGCGTAGATGAACTGGTTCGCCGTACCCTGCGGGACTCCGGAGATACGAACTGCAGTCAGTTTGAACAGATGAGAACCATCTACAAAGCATATTTTGCAAAAGACTGTATGTACCATGTGAAGCCGTTTCCGGGCATCTGTGAAATGCTCTCAGAGCTGAAAAAAAGAGGCATACGGATCGCTGTACTGTCAAATAAACCGCATGCTCAGGCCATCGATGTGGTGGAAAGTCTGTTTGGAAAAGGATATTTTGATTTTATACAGGGTCAGACAGAAACGATCCGCAGGAAACCTGAACCGGACGGAGCGTTTGCCATTGCAGAAAAATTTAAAGTAAAGACGCAGGAATGTCTCTATGTCGGCGATACGAATACCGACATGCAGACCGGAAATGCTGCACATATGCATCCGGTTGGAGTTCTCTGGGGCTTCCGTGACCGGAAAGAATTAGAAGAAAACCACAGTGAATATGTAATTGAAAAGCCTCAGGAACTGATTGAGATTCTGGAAAGAATAAATGGAGGAAGCGACAAGTGATAAAGCTGATCGCAACAGATATTGACGGTACGCTGATCAGAGAAGGCAGTTCTGCGTTGCCGGAAGAAATTTTTGACCTGATCCGGGAACTTCGAAAGCGTAACCTTTATTTTGCGGCCGCGAGCGGCAGACAGTACATGGGGCTGAAGCGGCTGTTTTCACCGGTGGCAGACCAGATGCTTTTTATCAGTGAGAATGGTTCCAATGTTGTATGGAAGGATGAAGAGCTTTATGCTTCTGTGATCGATCCGGAACTGGTAAAAGAGATGCAGGAATATGCAAGACATTTTCCGGACATGCACCTGACATTATCAACAACACAGGCAATGCATTCTACCGGAGAAACGGATCTGGCATATCGGAAACTGATGGTAGACGGCTATCAGAATGACATGGTTTTTGATGACCATGAAGATGGGACAAAGCTTAAAGTGATCAAGATTTCTCTGTACTGTGAAAGCGGAATCCGCCCTTATGCAAAAGAGATTGAGGATTACTGGAAAGGCAGGCTCAATACGGTAGTGGCAGGTGTGCCGTGGATTGATTTTATGAAGCCTAGAACAGATAAAGGAGCTGCACTTCAGTTTGTCCAGCAGTATTTTCAGGTCAAAAAAGAAGAGACGCTGGCATTTGGGGACAACCATAATGATCTTGGCATGATCCTGGCAGCAGGAGAAGGCTGTGCAGTATCTACAGCAAGAACTGCCGTCAAAGAGGCTGCAAAACATATCATTGGCAGCTGCGAAGAAAAAGGAGTCGTGAAGGCACTCCGGGAACTGTTGGAGAAACAAAAGTAAGAATAAGGAGGATATGAGCATGGCAAATTTCAGCAAAGAATGTATTGAGGTATTTTTAGACAAACAGCTTCAGTTATTTGATGAGAAAGTGGCAGAGACACCACAGGAAGCAGAAGAGTTTCTGGAGGATAATCTGGCGGTGGTTCTCGACAGCATTGAAGATGTGCGTGACTATCTGGATGAAAGCGGAATGGATGCGGTACAGCTCTCAAAAGATGAGATTTTGCAGGCATCCGAAGTGTTTGCACTTCCAGGTGGAAAATATCTCGTTGTGCTTGCGTAGAAAACTTTCCGGGGATATAAGTTTTATACTGCAAAAAGCAACGGCAGCAGAAATGTCTTCATTCCCCATAGAATCAGTAAATGCATCGGATAAAACCAGTAAAAAAACCATTTGCCGGACTTTCCGCGTTCTCCATTATAAAACCAGATGGGGATGAAAGCAAGAGGAGCGGTAGTCTCCCAGCTAAAAGCAGCTGCTCCGGCAATCACCTGATTTACTCTGTTATATCGGAAGATATAGAGTAGTTCGATCAGAAATATGCCGCGGTAACTGTAATCGGTATGAAGAAAGTGTGCAAGCAACAGTGCTCCAAGTAAAGAGAATAGCTGTGCGGCATGCTTCTTTTTTTGACCAAAATAATCACACAGCATCATAGCGAGCAGCCCGATCAGCAGAGTGAAAAAAACATTTTGATGTGCAGGGTCAAAGAAACGATTCTGGATGGCAAGATCGAAAGGAATCTCGGAAACCAGTGCAAACAGAAAAAGGCGGAGTGCATATTTTTTCCGGTCGTGTGTGTGCAGAAATCCTTCTGTTAATAAAAAACAGAAGATCGGAAATGAGACGCGGCCGATCAGACGGAGAATATGGTCGGTGTCCCGAAGCATTTCGAAAAGAGCGTTATCATTTCGCATTTCTTCCACCAAAAGGAACCCGCGTTCGAAAACGCAGGCACCTATATGGTCAATGAGCATGGTAATGATCGCAATCTTTTTTAAGGAACTTCCGGTAAGGGAAAAGGATTGTCTGCTCATCGGTTTTATTTTGCCAGCAGCATCATGATCTCATTGCTGCGGGTGATGAATTTGGTCATTTCTTCCGGTGCAAGTGGCTTATGGCTCAGCATTGCCAGGTCATAGAGCTGTTCACACATCATCGGTACATGTTCAGAATCTTTGTGGTTAAAGATATACTGAACCAGTTCATTGTTTGCATTCAGGACTAAGGTAGCAGGAGCGCCGAACATATTCGGATCCATACCGTACATATTGTACATCTTCATCATATCCTGCATGCGGCGCGCTTCCTCGGACAGAACGATCATGGAAGAGACAGAAGCGTTTTTCAGTTTTTCTACTTTGACTTCCAGCTTATCGTTATTCAGAGCTTTGCGGAATACATCTGTCAGAGTTTCTTTTTCTTCTTTCAGGTCTTCTTCGGAAACTTCTTCCTTCATATCTGCATTGACATCTGCATCGATACGCTCGAATTTGATCGTCTCATCCTGACGCTCCAGATGTGTGATGAAAGCAGAATCAATGTTATGTTTCAGAATGACAGCATCAATACCCTGTTCTTTGAACAGATTGATGTACTGGCTCTGCTGTACTTCGTCCGTAACGTAGAAGAGTACGGTCTTTTCTTTCTGTTTTTCTTCTGGATTTTCTGTGCTGTCGGTCTTTTTGGCAGTTTCCGTTTCTTTTGCAGCTTCTGCAGTGTCTTCTTTTTTGTTTTCTGCAATGAAATCCTGAAGTGTCAGGTATTTGCCATCCAGGTTTTTGAACAGCAGGCAGTCCTTGATACGGTCATAGAATTTCGCATCTTTGATGCAGCCATATTTGATGAACGGACTGATATCATCCCAGTATTTTTCATAATTCTCACGGTCAGTCTTGCACATACCGGTCAGCTTGTCTGCCACTTTCTTGCTGATGTATTCTGAGATTTTCTTTACAGTGCCATCATTTTGCAGAGCACTTCTGGAAACATTCAGCGGCAGATCCGGACAGTCGATCACACCTTTTAAGAGCATTAGAAACTCCGGAATCACTTCTTTAATATTGTCGGCGATAAATACCTGGTTATTGTACAACTTGATCGTACCTTCTACAGAATCGTATTCGGTGTTGATCTTCGGAAAGTAGAGGATACCTTTGAGGTTGAACGGATAGTCCATGTTCAGGTGAATCCAGAACAGAGGTTCCTTGTAATCCATAAATACTTTGCGGTAGAAATCTTTGTATTCATCCTCGGTACATTCGTTCGGATGTTTTGTCCATAATGGGTGGATATCATTTAAAGCGACCGGACGTTTCTGGATCTTGACCATTTCTTTTGCAGGAGAAACTTCTACGACTTCTTTTTCGCCGTTTTCATTTTCTTTTTCCTCTGTTTTGGCATCTTCGTGGATATGCTCGATCACGACATCGTCGTCACGCAGTTCGCTCTCTTCGATGGTTTCGTACTCCGGCTCTGCATTTGCCCTGGAGAGGAAGATCTCAACCGGCATGAAAGAGCAGTACTTGTCCAGAACTTCTCTGGTGCGGTATTCATTTGCAAATTCTACGCTTTCTTCATTTAAATAAAGGGTGATCTCAGTACCGACGGTTGTCTTATTGCCATCGCCGATTGTATACTGTGTGCCGCCGTCACATTCCCAATGAACGGCTGCTGCACCGTCACGGTAAGAGAGGGTATCAATATGAACCTCATCTGCTACCATGAATGCAGAATAGAAACCAAGACCGAAATGTCCGATCATCTCATCTGCATTTGTTTTGTCCTTGTATTTTTCAAGGAAGGCCGTTGCACCGGAGAAAGCGATCTTTGTGATATATTCTTCTACTTCGTCTGCAGTCATACCAAGACCGGTATCAATGAATTTCATAGTCTTTTCTTCCGGATTAACGATCACCTGGATGGAAGCTTTATAATCTTCCGGGAAAGTATATTCACCCATGATCTCCAGTTTTTTCAGTTTTGTGATGGCATCGCAGCCGTTGGATACCAGCTCACGGATAAAGATATCGTGGTCGGAATATAACCATTTCTTTATAATAGGAAATATATTGTCACTGTCGATGGATAAGTTGCCTGTTCTATTTGTATTGCTCATAATCTTTCACACCTTTCAAATAATCTTGCAGCAGCCAAGTCTTCTTATGACTGCCCTGTGCAAGATAGTTTAGTACCGTTGATCGGAAATGTCAAGAGAAAATCAGCACTCAAATACAATGAGTGCTAACAAAAAAGTATTAACTTTCTAAAGAAAGTATAAATTTCTGGATTTTCTGATCCCAGGCATGCTCCAGGGACTTGTCCATAGAGAAGATATTCAGAGAAGTTCCGGTGACAGCAGTCAGTTTGCCGTCCTTGTAACGAAGGTTTACAAACAGACCGTTGATATCAGAAATGCTAAAAGAAGTGTCTGTTTCCATCAGGAATGTCTCGGCCGCACGGGAAGAGAGCTGCAGGACAATCGAGAAAGAAAGCGGTGTGTGGTTGCCGCGGATCAGTTCAAAGCAGATGGGACGCAGTTGTTTCCAGCGGGCGATCGGTGTGTGTTCTTTATAGAGTGTATCATATTCTTCCTGCGTATAATATTCTTTTAGAATATGGCCATCCATATGGAAGGAGGCAAACGTAGAAAGAGAAAGCTCCGGAACACAGAATGCATCAAACGTACTGCGGCAGAGCAGATGGTTCATAAATAATTTTACTTCAGTTATAGGAATTGAGATCATAAGTACCTCCTGTCAGAATCGGAAACATATTATGGAGAATCTCCGATATTGTCTGCGTGTTTTTCAGTATAACGGAAAAAACAGAAAAAGAAAAGAAGAAAAGCATTGCAAAATATGTGATATGTGTTATAGTAGAATGTAGTATTAAAAACCAGATAACATAGTAGAAGATAAACATTTGCAGAAATATGCAGGTGCTGTTTGAAGAATTTCTGGCATCGTAACTGTGAAAGTATGGAACAGTTTGCGAAGAAACGATAGATATGGAGGATTTACAGATGAGTTTCAGAGTAGTGATCGACAGCTGCGGAGAGCTGACAGATGAGATGAAAAAGAGCGGTAATTTTGTGTCTGCACCGCTGACACTGCAGGTAGATGAGTACATTGTACGAGATGACGAAGAACATTTCAACCAGGCAGAGTTTTTAAAGAAAGTAGCAGAGAGTCCGAACTGCCCGAAATCTTCCTGCCCGTCTCCGGAAATATACCGTGATGCCTACGACTGTGATGCAGATCATGTTTATGCAGTAACGCTCTCAGAAAAACTGAGCGGATCTTACAACAGCGCAGTCCTTGGCAAAAATCTGTATCTGGAGGATCATCCGGATGCGAAGGTTTATGTATTTAATTCCTGCTCTGCATCCGTGGGAGAGACACTGATCGGACTGAAGATCCAGGAACTGGAGGAAAAGGGGCTTTCTTTTGAAGAAGTCGTAAAACAGACTGAGGACTATATTCTTTCACAGGATACCTGGTTTGTCCTGGAAAATCTGGATACCCTTCGTAAAAACGGTCGTCTTGGCACTGTAAAGGCTCTGGTAGCGACCGCACTGAAGATCAAACCGGTCATGGGAGCGACGGACGAGGGTACGATCGTTCAACTGGATCAGGCAAGGGGTATGAAGAAAGCTCTTGTAAAAATGGTCGATTCAATAGAGGAAAAAAAATCTTCCGATCCACAGGAGCATATGGTTGGGATCGCTCACTGCAACTGTCCGCAGAGGGCAGAGATGGTGAAAGAGGAGATCATAAAGAGACTGCCGTTTAAAGACGTGGTCATGGTCAATACCGCAGGTGTCAGCACCATGTATGCAAACGATGGTGGAATTATCGTGGTTGCATAAGTTTTTAAAATAGTGTATACTATGATGCTAGGGAGGATTGTGGGAGTGCAACGCACGGAACAATCCGTAGGCATCATAGTTGGGGATTTTTGACACCCACATCATATTATTAAGAAACTATATATAAGGAGTGAAAAACATGAGTCAGGCAAAAGTGGAGCGCTATAAAGAAGAAAAGAAAAAGCGCGACAAACTTCAGAAAAAAGAAAAAAGAGAGTTATTGCTCTGGAAGATAGCAGGCATCATCGTGCTGGCTGCTCTTATTGGCTGGATTGGATTCTCAGTATATCAGAATGTTCAGAAAAATGTGTCTCATACATATGAAATGAAAACAGATGCACTGGATAATTATATGAATGATTTAAATGCTGAGACAGAGACTTCAAGTGAAGCGTCCACAGAGACAACGGAAGAGACAGCAGAAGAAACTGCAGAAGAAACTGCAGCAGAGACTTCCGCTAAGAGCAGCGCAACCGAAGCAGCCAGTGAGACGGCAGCAAAATAAAAGTGCAGGGAAAACTGCTTTATCGTGAAAACGATGGGCAGTTTTTTCGTGTGCCATCGTGGAAAATACAATATACTTTTCCGGTAGATTTTCCAGAATATGTCTGCAAAAAAATTGTACAGAAAAAAGAACTGTAAGGTTTGTTATGTATTTAACAAAATACTTGCACTACATGTTGTGCTATGTTAAGATGAATACGACAAAAAGTTGAAACACATAATTTAATTATGAAGAAAGGAAGATAGAAAACATGAAGGATTTTAAACAGTGGGACGGTTTCGCTGGAAGACTCTGGAAAGAAGGCGTAGATGTCCGCGACTTTATTCAGAATAACTACACACCGTATGATGGAGATGATTCTTTCCTGGAGGGACCTACAGAAGCAACAAACCGTCTGTGGGGAAAGGTATCTGAGCTTCAGAAAGAAGAAAGAGCAAAAGGCGGCGTTCTTGATATGGAGACTGATGTTGTAACAGGCATCACTGCATACGGAGCTGCTTATATCGATGACAGCATGAAAGATCTGGAGCAGGTTGTCGGTCTGCAGACAGACAAGCCGCTGAAACGTGCATTCATGCCATACGGCGGAATTAAAATGGCTGAAAAATCCTGTGAAATGTATGGATATAAACCAAGTCCGCAGCTTCATGAAATCTTTACAAAATATCATAAAACACATAACCAGGGTGTATTTGATATCTATACACCGGAAATGCTGAAAGCACGTCACAACAAGATCCTGACCGGTCTTCCGGATACTTACGGACGCGGACGTATCGTAGGCGATTACCGTCGTGTGGCTCTGTACGGTATCGATTACCTGATCGAGAAAAAGAAAGCAGATTTCACTGCTACAAACCGTCAGGGTATGCGTCGTGGAGACTTCCAGCTTCGTGAAGAGATCGCAGATCAGGTTCGTGCACTGCAGGAAATGAAAGAAATGGCTCAGTCTTACGGATATGATATTTCCGAGCCGGCTAAGAATGCAAAAGAAGCAGTTCAGTGGCTGTACTTCGGATATCTGGCTGCCATCAAGACACAGAACGGTGCAGCTATGAGTGTCGGACGTATTTCTACTTTCCTTGATATTTATATTGAAAAAGATATCGCAGCAGGCATCCTGACTGAGAAAGAAGCTCAGGAACTGATCGACCATATGGTTATGAAATTCCGTATGGTAAAATTCGCAAGAATTGCTTCTTATAACCAGCTCTTCTCCGGTGACCCGGTATGGGCAACTCTGGAAGTGGCAGGTATGGGTATGGACGGACGTTCCATGGTAACAAAGAATGACTACCGTTTCCTGCATACACTGGAAAACATGGGACCTTCACCGGAACCGAACCTGACGGTTCTGTATTCCGAGCGTCTGCCTGAGACATTCAAGAAATATGCAGCACATATTTCTGTTACAACAAGCTCTATCCAGTATGAGAATGATGATGTTATGCGTCCGGTATGGGGCGATGACTATTCTATCTGCTGCTGTGTATCTGCTACAGAGACAGGTAAAGAGATCCAGTTCTTCGGAGCAAGAGCGAACCTGGCAAAATGTCTGCTGTACGCGATCAACGGCGGTGTAGATGAGAAGACAAGAGATCAGGTAGCACCGAAATATCAGCCGATCACATCCGAATATCTGGATTATGATGAAGTTATGAACAAATACGATACCATGCTTGACTGGCTGGCACATCTGTATGTAGGAACTCTGAACATGATCCACTACATGCATGATAAATATTATTATGAAGCAGCAGAGATGGCTCTGATTGATACAAACGTAAGACGTACTTTTGCTACCGGTATCGCAGGTTTCTCACATGTAGTAGACTCTCTGTCCGCAATCAAATATGCAAAAGTAAAGACCGTTCGTGATGAAAGCGGAATCGTTACCGATTATGAGATCGAAGGAGACTTCCCAAGATACGGTAATGACGATGACAGAGCGGATGAGATCGCTGTATGGCTGCTTCGTACGTTCATGGATAAGCTGAAATACTGCCATACTTACCGTGATTCTGAACCGACAACTTCTATCCTGACGATTACATCAAACGTAGTTTATGGTAAAGCAACCGGTTCTCTGCCGGATGGAAGAAAAGCAGGCGAGCCTTTAGCTCCTGGAGCAAACCCATCTTACGGAGCAGAGCAGAACGGTCTGCTGGCATCTTTGAACTCTGTTGCAAAACTGCCGTATGAAGATGCACTGGATGGTATTTCCAATACACAGACCATCAACCCGGGTGCTCTGGGACATGATGATGCAGAACGTACCGAAAATCTGGTTCACGTACTGGATGGTTACTTCAAACAGGGTGCACATCACCTGAACGTAAACGTATTCGGAAAAGAAAAACTGATCGATGCTATGGAACATCCGGAAAAAGAAGAATACGCAAACTTTACAATCCGTGTATCAGGATATGCTGTTAAATTCATCGACCTGACAAGAGAACAGCAGCTTGACGTTATCGCAAGAACCTGCCACGACAGAATGTAATATGGAGAGCAGGGCAAAAACGGGATATGTCCATTCGCTGGAAAGCTTTGGATCGGTTGACGGTCCGGGTGTGCGTTATGTGATCTTCTTAAGCGGCTGTGCCATGCGATGCCAGTTCTGCCATAATCCGGATACCTGGAATATGGCAGCCGGAAAAAGCTACACAGCCGATGCCCTTCTGAAACAGGCAGTAAAATACCGCACTTATTGGGGAAATAAGGGCGGTATTACTGTAAGTGGGGGAGAACCACTGCTTCAGATTGATTTTCTGATCGAGCTGTTTCGCAAGGCAAAAGAGATGGGGATCCACACAACGCTGGACACGAGCGGCAATCCTTACACGGAAAAAGAGCCATTCTATTCAAAATGGCTGGAGCTGATGGAATACACTGATCTGATTCTTCTGGATATCAAACATATAGATGAGCAGGAGCATATCAAACTGACTGGTCAGACCAATAAAAATATCCTGGCTATGGCAGAAAAATTATCAGATATGGGGAAACCAGTCTGGATTCGCCATGTACTGGTCCCGGAGCGGAGTGACCGCGATGATTATCTGCACCGGCTGGCAGATTTTATCCACACACTGAAAAATGTGGAGCGTGTGGAAGTACTGCCATATCATACGCTGGGTGTATTCAAATGGGAAAATTTAGGGATTCCATATCAGCTTGAAGGAATCAATCCGCCAAGTGCAGAGCGGATTAAGAATGCAGAAGAGATTCTGGCATTCAAAAAATAAAAATCGACCGAGCCTTAAAAACTCGGTCGATTTTTATTTTGCGGTCTCTACTACCGGCGGCACAAAGTGTTCGATCGCATTGCGCAGCTTCGGATGGTGGATCACGAAATGGATCGCCGGGGCATTTCCTTTGGAGATCATTGCCCATTTGCCTTCGTGCAGGATGATCTGCAGATTCCGGAACGCATTTGCATGTGAAGTACGTAAGATATAATTTGCATGCGAACGGGCAAACCGTTCGGTCTGTTTTTTATGTTCCAGATATTCTTCGTAATGATAACGGATATCTTTCGGATAAAACATGCTTGTCATCATTTCTTCCAGTCCATAATAATATTTTGCGGTTGGAAACTGGAACGGAACGCTTGGAACTTTCATTTCATCGAAATGAATGACTTTTATATATTCGTTCAGATCAAATTCATCCAGTTTGGATAAAAATTTGGAAAGACTATCTTCGCCCTTTTTCCTGTTTGTATGTGCTTATTGTATCGGAGATTTGCAAAAAAAGAAAGATGAAAATAGCAGAATTTCCAATTTGGCAAATGACATTTCGGGAATACCGGTTGTGAAAGAAACAGGATGTTTTATAATGTAAGCAAACAGGAAACCTCTGTCAGATCATGGAAGGAGAGATTTTATGAGGAAAATACAAGAGAGACACAAGGATGTAACCTGGAAACAGTGCTGCACATTTTTGCTGTTGCTGATGGTGATGCTTCTGTTTTTACCGAAAAAGACATTTGCAGCAGAAAAAGAAAGCAGGGAAGCAGATGATCCATACACTTATCATACGGCTTTTGATGCAAAGGCAAGTCTGAAGATCCGCCATATGAAAGATTATGGAGTACTGGATTATGAAGAGACAGTAGAAGTAGAAGACTCCTGCGATTATCTGGACGGAGATGAAAATCTGGATGAAATCCAGGCGAAAATTACAGCCTATGATGAGAAAGTTCAAAAAGCGTGTGAAGGAGCAGAAGTTGTTTCCGGTACAGAAACACGGGGTATTGATGCTGACAGCAGGCGCCTTCAATTTGAAAATGTGGAAGAAAACGGACAGATGGTAACTGTTCGTCATTACTATCAGACTTACAAAATACAGACAGACTGGGTGCTGGAAAAAATGGAGATTTCTGATGTGAATATTGTAAACAGCACACTTTCCTGTTATGCAGGGGAATCTCCGAAAGCAACAGCCCAAAAAGGTGACAGCAATGCTTCCAAATATGAAATTGCATATGAACGCTGGGAAAAAATGGAGAAGGATGCCAATGGTTATCTGACACCGGTTGCTTTCTGGTATTCAGATGAAAGTCAGTATACCGCTGCAACTCCAAAGTTTACCACTTTCGAAGCAGGCGCAACGTATATGTATTCTGCTTTTTTGAAAACAGTAAATGGAAATGAGTTTTCCAGGGACCTGTCACTGAGTCTGAATGGAGAACCAGTGAACAGTCAGACAGTTATCGTGGGAAATAATGGAACTACCTGCTTTGCAGTCTCCTTATACAGTGTCAGATTAGAAGAAAAAGTGACATCAGATCCAATCCAGGGAAATAATCGTGTGCCAAATCCGCCAAATCCAACGGATACATCACAGACAATATTTCCAAAAACGGGAAGTATGATCAAAACCAAAGATGCACTTTATAAAGTGACAAAGGCAGATGCATCCGGCTGTACAGTAACTCTTATAAAACCGGTCAGCAAAAACAAAACAGCCTTTACCGTGCCGGAAGCCATCAAAAGTGAGGATGGAAACATTACATTCCAGGTGACAGAAATCAGCAAAAATGCATTTAAAAACAATGTAAAACTAAAAAAAGTCACCATCGGAAAAAATGTCAGCAAGATCGGTGCCGGTGCATTTTCCGGCTGCAAAAAGCTGAAGAATATTAAGATTACATCGACGCAGCTTACAAAAAAATCCGTAGGGAAAAATGCGTTCAAGGGTATTGACAAAAAGGCAGTAATCAAAGTACCGAAAAAGAAACTGAAAGCCTATAAGAATATCCTCAAAGGAAAAGGACAGGCAAAGAGTGTGAAGATTAAGAAATAAAAAGAAAACATAAAATAATAAGGTATCAAATAGTAGATATTTTAAAACCAAAAGAAACAATCTGATAACACACAGAGAAGCATAAAAAAGCGTGGAATCACAGTGAAAATTCATGGATTTCATGCTTTTTTGCTGCTTATAAACAGTGTAGCACAGCCGTTTCTTAATGTCTGATTTCCGGAACAAAATGGAAAAGGGCCTGTGTTAAGGTATAAGAAACAAAGGAAAGGGGGAAAGAAAATGCTGAAGTTAAATGGAAATATCATTGAGATTTACAAGTTTCCGGATGGAACACCGAGAATGGCACTCGATGTGGAAAATCTGGAAAAGCACGAAAAAAATGGCATGCTGTGTTTTGAAATAGAGTGGCTGTATGAGAAAAATGAGGAATTGTTCTTTCTGATGCTGCTGAAAAGACATCTGGACGCACACAGTGATGTTTCGGCTGCGCTGTTAAATCGTTGTGTAAACGAAAATCCGAAGCCGTACATCCAGGAAGTTATAAAGCAGCTGCCGGAAGGAACTGTGTTGTATTTTCCAGAGCGCGGCTTTGCGGCAAACAACATCGCCTATGGGGTAGGTGCTTTCTGTTTTACCGCCATTGTAGAAAACGGCAGACTTGTTAGAAAGTGAGGTGAAGCGGTGAAAAGAAAAAACAAAGGAAAACAACAGAAACGGGGCGTAGTGTGAGAAGCAGGCAGCAGGTGTAAAAGAAGCATCTGCTGTTTGTTCTTTTAAGCATATGTAACGTATTGCCGGAAAAATAAAAAACTCCAGCTTCAGAACAAATATGTAAATACAAAGGTTTATACTGGGAGTATCAAAACACATGGTAACTGTAAAAGCACTGAGCATTTACCGCGTACTTAATATTTTACAGGAGAGACTAAGAAAGGTGTGGATTATGAAAGATACAGATATTGAAATGCTGGAACATTTTTTTGTACAGGCAGGGCAGCGTTCCTGGGAAAGTGAGCAGATTTTGCTTGCAAAAGCAGCCGAAGTCCTGTTAAGTGCAGGGGCGGGAGAATTAAAAAAGGAAGCAGATGCGGAAGGACTTTCTTTTCAGATCTCGATGACGGATGAAAAGGGGGAAACCTACAAAGCAGATTATCACTTGCAGGTGGCGGCAGGAGGAGAACAATTATTTCTTAGGCAGCAGATCTGCGGGCAGCATCTGGATCACCGGACGAATCTGAAACTCTGGTATATCCGCAAAAGAAATGCCATGCTTCAGGGACGCTGTCAGTATCAGGAAAAAATGCCGGTTTCTTTGCAGACAACACTTACGATCCGTCCGGGATGGGAGAGTGAACTTATCCGGAAAATATCTGATATGAACTGGATTTTCTCACAGGACTATGCTATATTTAAATCATTAGATTATGGTATCGTACCTGAAAAACTACAGGACGAGATCAGAGAAGAATATCATGTATATGAGAGGGAAATAAATCATGACATCACTGTTTGAAAAGATGATGCAGAGCCTCAGCAAAAAAGACACCGCACAGCTTCTTGGAACCTGTATGGAATTTGACGCAGGCAAGATGAAGCGGATTCCGCTGCGTTACCGTCTGATCGCTATGGGCTTTGTTACCCAGATGACCTTAGAGGAACTGGAGGCGCGTCTGGAAGAAAATGGATGTGAAAAGCTGTATGCCCGAAATCCGGTCGAGGCAAGTCTGATCTATGCATTTTCACGCGGGATTTCTTATGAGGACTGGAAAAAACTGGAACAGCAATGCGAGCAGCAGGAAGAACAGAGAGGGCTTCTGGATGTATGGTTTCCGGATCAGAACGTTACCTATGCGCAGTTGAAAAATTATGTGCTGCAAAATTCCGACCGGCAGGAAGAACGGCTGAAAACACAGAAAGTGACCAGGCAGCTCCAGAAACAGATCGAAAAGACCACATCCGATGCAGAATTTTTCCGTTTTCTCGATCAGAACTGGGAAAGCTTCCGTCCGATGCGGGAAAAGGCACGCTATTATTACTGTAAATTTTTATATTATTACATAGAGGATAAAATTGACGCATACAAGATGGCAAGAAGAAGTGGATTTGGTATCGAGCAGGCATTGATCGATCTGAATGTACTGAAGATTTCTTCCAAAATGCGCAAAAAGAACCGGGATGAGGCAGAGCTGGATCAGATTTTCGATGAGGCTGCCCTGTCTTTTGGAAATCTCTATGATGCGTTCAATTATTACTATTTTGGCTATATTTCCATGGACTGGATGGAGATTTTGTTTGAATATTATGGAAACGATACAAAACGGATGAGCCTGGAACAGAAAAGGGAACTGGCGCAGGCGATCCGAGCTTATGAGGATGGCTGGGATGCCTGCACCGATGAAGAAGTGGTTGCAGCAAAGCTGGAGGAAGCAGAAAACAGGGAGCGTCTGCTGGACCAGGAATATGCACTGGAGCGTGACGACAGCGATCCGGATGGAAAAAAAGCAGGACGCGGCTACCAGAAAAACCGCTCCGGCGAGAAATCCGTGCGCAATTATATCAAAGGTGTGCTGGATCTTGACCGCACCACTTTGATCTGTTACCTTCTGTTTTTCGGAAAAGAACGGCAGAACGATCAGGAAATTTTTCTGGACAGGGAGCGGCTGGATGAGATCCTTCTGGAATGTGGTTATGCAAAACTTCGCACCAGTGATGATTTCGACCGTTTTGTGCTCCAGTATCTGACTGCAAAGGACCGTGTCGATTACCTGATGGAGAGTGTGACCGAGAGCGCCAGAAAAGAAAAAAATTTCTATCTCTACCATATGTACCGCGAGTCGGTCAATGAAGAAGAGAGATTGAAAAAACTACTACATTAGAAATGGAGCACCGACATGGGGGAATGGGTAAATTATGCGCTGAAAAAAGGAACCCTTCTGGATTCCCGTTACCGGATTCTGGAAATGCTTGGCATTGGCGGTTTTGGCATCACCTACAAAGCGGTCAACGAAAAGATCGACCGGCAGGTGGCAGTCAAAGAACTGTTCATCCGTGAATGTGTTACAAGGGACGGTTCCTCCGGCACGGAGGTTGTCTTTGCAAGTGAAAAAGAAAAGGAACTTTTTGCGGAAGCGAAGAAACGGTTTTTAAAGGAAGCAAGGGCGGTGCGGGATTTTTCTATGGAGCCGGGTGTTGTGCATGTGCTGGATTATTTTGAAGAAAATGAGACGGCCTATCTGGTGATGGAATACCTGGAAGGGATCTCCCTGGAGCAGTATTTCAAAGAAAAAGGGCAGATGGATGCAAAAACACTGTTTCGGCTGTTCTGGCCGCTGATGGAGACGCTGGATAAGATCCATAAAAGCGGTATCATCCACCGTGATATCAGCCCCGACAATATCCGTATTTCAAAAGATGAGCATGGAACTCTGCGGGCAGATCTGCTTGATTTTGGTTCTGCCCGTGACTATATGATACAGAAAACACATACCGTGGAGCTGAAAAACGGCTATGCGCCATTGGAACAATATTCCGGGGACGGTACACAGGGACCATGGACAGATGTCTATGCACTCTGTGCGGTGGTTTATGAAGGAATGACCGGACAGCGCCCGGTAAACGCCGTTCTGCGCTCCATGCAGGATGGCCTCGTCATGCCGTCGATGCTTGGCATCACCTCCGGAAACGGACAGGAGAAGATCGAAAAAATCCTCAAAAAAGGTCTGGCATTGTACCCAAAAGACCGTTATCAGAGTATAAAGGACATGCAGGAAGAGCTTTCCCTGCTGATTTTTCCGCCAAAAGAAGAAAAAAAAAAAGCAAGAAAGCAGGAATGTTTGCAGCCGGTGCCATCCTGACGCTGACGGCTTTAGGTGCCGGCATCTGGTGGTATTATCAGAGCCATCTGGCATGTTTTTTGTTTCACGGAGAACCGACAGAAACGTTTCTGCTGGTGGCACCTTCTGATATCGATCTTAAATCTTATGAACATGCCATCCAGACGATAAAGAATCGCCTGGATACGGTGCTTGGAGAAAAGTCGTATCTGCTGAAAAAGAAAAAAGACGACCTGGAACTGATACTTCCGCTGTCTTTTTTTCCGGGAAAAGATTTGCAGGAAGAACGAACGGATCTGATGAACCGCTATATCCTGGCACCGAACCATTTGCAGATTTCCATGAATAAAAGCGAATGGCAGGACGGTGATTCACCGAAAGATATCCTGAAAAAGGCATCTCTGAAACGCAGTGATATACAGAACGTGGAAAAGAAAACCGGGCACATCGAAGGACTGGAAAGCACAAAAGATACTTATCTGGAGATTACGCTCACAGAAGAAGCCGGGCAGCGGCTCAAAGGGAAGCTTCAGACGGAGTATAAGAAAGAACATAGATATATGGAACTGAATCCGGATCTGGAAAATGGCGGTGAGAGCCTTGGGTATCTTTATACCGATCCGGATGGTGACTGGACAACTTTTTATCAGTCTCTTCCGGAAGAAACGTACGAAAATGGCTGGCAGGCAGTCTGGAATACCGATGAACTGGCAGAAGGATTTTATTTCGGGGCAGAGATTCCGGCAGAATGGGAAGAACAGAGTGTGGTATGGGGTGATTATCAGCGCAAGGTCGGTGAACTTGGAAAGGACACGGTCACGATCGCATATGGCACAACAGACGGCGCAGAAGAATACGCCGGAAAACTGGCAGAAAAAATGATCGATGTAAAAGACAGTCTGGATCTGCTGGAGATCCCGTATGCAATAGGCATGGTGCCGGATGAAAGCGGAGACTTTGTGATCCGGACAGCACAGAAAGATATGAATCAGTTTCTGGCAAATCTGCTGACCGGATATTCGTTTGAGGTAAAAGCAGGAGATGCTTCTTATACGGTAAGCAGTTTTGATGTGGAAGAAAATGCAGACGGAACCTGTGATCTTGCCTGTACGCTGATCGGTGATTATGACTACGACAAAGAAGCGAAAAATGCCTGGCTAAAGCAGTATGCACTTCCAGGACAGACGATCACGCTGCTGCTCAACGGATGCCCGTTATCCAGCCTGACGCTGAAGGAGCGTGTGACGGATGGAATCCTGCGTTTCCATACATGTTTATGGAACGAAAGCGGCACGTTTGGAGAAGAAGAGCGGAAATTGTTTACCGTATGTTCCAATCAGTCTGCTTTTTACACAGCCGGCTATGATCTGGAGGTGCAGTATTCCCGGAAAGGACAGAAAGTTGCATTCATAAAAGAACAACGCAAAAGCGATCAGCCGGATATGGAAAAAGCAAAGCCCTATCTGGAGAACATGAAAGCGATCCGGGAAGGCATCACACTTGCAGGAACGACAAGCTCGCTCGGAGAAATCCTGGATGTGAATCTTGCTCTGGATCTGCAAAAGGGTTATTCCAAAGAAGCGGCGGATGCGATCGGGCAGATTCTGGATCTTTTTTGGGAAATGCCGGAAGAATATTATGCTGTCCGCATCGGACTGAACAGCACACATAGTACGCAGCGGGTTTATTTTCAAAGAAAAAAGAGCAGTTCCGAAAACATAAGCAGCCTGAGTTATTTCCGGACGGATCCGGAGGATGAAAAACAGCAAAATCTGAGCCATCTTCTGACGGATTCATCCTTTTTAAAGAACCATCATATCGGGGAGGTGGAGCACTATGTCGCATGGGGAGAGCGGATCTTCCTGGAATGATAACACTTCAGAGGAAACGATTCTGGATGGGCGTTACATCCTCAAAGAGGCGCTGATCCGTGAAAAAGGAAAAATCCTGTTTGCAGGCGTTCATCAATACACACAGCGGCAGGTACGGATCTTTCGATACGATACCGAAATCTATGACCAGAATGCACTGGAGATGCAGGCAAAGGCGCTGGGCGATTTCAGCGGTCTTTCCGGTCTGTGTTCGGTGATCGATACCATAGAAACAGAACCTTTCTTTTTTATTATCCTGGAAGAGCCAAAGGGCGAACCGCTTCGGACTTATTGCATGGAAAAAGAAAAAATGCCGATACAGCAGCTTATCGAAAAACTGCTTGTCCTGGTATCCTGCTTCAAAAAACTGGAAGCGGCAGGCGTGAACGATCTGTTTTTACAGGAGATTTATGTCAGTGAACATGGAGATTTCTCCATCTTTCCTGCTTTTGAAAGCCGCAAAAAAGGTTCCGGAGATTACTGCTATGACATCTGTGAAATCTTTTATATCTGCCGAAGCCGGAAAATACCGCAGGCGCGCATCCTGCGGCTGCTGTTTGATGAAATGCAGCCGCTGGAAAAGGCAGATCCGCAGGGCGATGCACGGCTGCATCAGATCATGGAAAAAGGCATGTCCGTCGATCCAGATCAGAATTATACGTCCATGCAGAAATTGGAGGATGCGCTGAAGGAATGGCTGGAAGAACAGAAACCGCAGCCAGAGCAAAAACACAGCCACATTCTGAAAAGAGCTGTACTTTGCCTTGCCTGCCTGCTTCTGGTCATCGGTATCTGTCGTGTTTACCGGGAAAAACTGTATTTCCTTGGCACCGAGACAGAAACCCTGCTGCTGGTGCCGGATGAACATATGACAAGAACCGAATATAAAAAAGCGGTGCCGCTTCTGAAAGAAGAGATCGCAGCACTTTCCAGGAAACGCTATATCACCGAAAAGGATGGCAAAATCCGGGTTGTCCTGCCCTGGAAAACCTATCAGGAGAAGAAATCGGAACTGGAAACGAAGCTTCAGGAAGATACCGATTTATCATCTTTTCATCTGACAAAAGAACATAAGGCAGACTGGACTGTCCAAAGTTATCTGAAGGCAGAAAACTGGGTGGATGCAGAAAAAATCAAAGAACCATCGGTCACGCTGGAATATGCATCGTATATCTATGACTGGCTGGGTACAGAGGAAGATTCCTGGAATAAAACAAAAGGAACGTATTACCATACGCTGATCGATCTGTCTGCCCGGCTGGAAAAGCTGGGAATCCCTTATGCGTTCGGTATATCAAGAGAAGATAACCGTCATCTTCTGATCCGGGTGGAGTAGAAAGATATGTCAGTATTTTTATCCGAAATCCTTGCTTCGCATATCGAGCTGCATATAGAAGATACCTGGGGAAATTCCCTGCTGAACGTATCCGGAATTTCTCTTCAGAAAACGGATAACGGCTATGAATTGTGTGTACAGAGCGAATATAACAACATTCCGGAAGAAACATTAAAAGACCAGACACTTTATCTGACGCTGGAGAGCAGCACCGGAAAATATACTCTGGCAGAACGTCCGCCTTCCCCACTGAAAGCGGGCGAAGAAAGCCAGGAGAGGTCAGGTACTTATCTCTTTCCGGTCACAGAAATCGGGGAAAGCGAAAGCCTGTCAGAGACACAGCAGCCACTGATCGAGATGCTGGACATTGCCCGGAAAGCTTTCCTGTATGAAAGTGGTTTTGAGCTGATCGATGTACAGTATGGAACCGGAAGCAGACTGAGCAGCGAAAGCAGGCAGGAAAAAACAGAATATGCCTTCCGGGATGACAATAAAACGCAGCTTCTGGAGAAGCTGGCAGAAATCCTGCCGGATGCAGAAGTTGAGGAATCGGACGATCTGTTTTTGGACATTACGATGCATATGGAACTGGATGGAGCTTATGCAGAAACGGTGAGCGAATCCATCCGCAAACTTTTGCAGGCATGTATCTTCACAACCGGATATTACAGCTATGACACCTTTACTGTCTGGGCAGGAGAAAAAAACACATCCCCGGAACTGCATCTTTCAAAAAATGCCGACAAGAAACAGTGGGAGATGTATTATCGCAGCAACGATTCTGAAGAAGAACAAAAATTAAAAAAGAAATTACAGAAAATCGCCGACGAGAACAAAATTGCGTGGAAAGGCTGGTAACATAAAAAGGAAACAGGGAAAAAAGAAAAGAAATACATATGGAAAGAAAAGGTGAATCTATGAAAAAAACAACAAAGCAACTGCTGGCAGGATTTCTGTCAGCCACACTAGCAGTCACCGCACTGCCGGTGACATCACTTGTTATACCACAAAAAGAAGCAAAGGCAGCATCCGTAACCCTGAAAAATCCACGTATTGTAAAAGATGACAGCATGAAAGCCGGACAGAAGGTGACCTGGGACTGCATCTGGTTTGGAAGTTATCCGCAGAGGGAGGTGGTGGCGGATGCAGCAGGTTATGATGCGATCTTTATAGGTTATTATAATCCAAAGATAGATATCATCGAGGATGCCGCTCTGTTTCAAAAGTTGGAAACGGCAGGTGGGTGGAGTGACAATGAAATCACGCTGGATGGAAACAAATACCGCCGGATGAAACAGGAGGATGCCACTTACAGCTGTTCAGACTCAGCGAGCATGACATATTATAGATGGAAGGACAATACTTCCTGGCACTATTTCCGATATGAACCGATCAAGTGGCGTGTTTTAAGTACCGCAGGCGGTCAGGCTTTCCTTCAGGCAGACCTGGCACTGGATGACCAGAGGTACAATAACAATTATACAAATGTCACCTGGGAGAAGGGCAGTATGCGAAGCTGGCTCAATGGATATGGTCCGGAAAAGAATGAGCCGAAGATGGATTACCGCAGTGACAGCTTTTTGCAGGATGCATTCAGCAGTGCACAGCAGCAGGCAATCCGCACAACCGAAGTGGAAAATGCAGATAATCTGGAATATGGGACAGAGGGCGGTAATCACACAACCGACAAGATCTTCCTGCTCTCCGAGCAGGAGGTTTACGGCACAAAAGCCGGCTCTTACGGGTTTGCAGAAGCGTATAATACATATGATGAAGCGAGAAGAAGAAAGAGCAGTACGTATGCCAAAGCAAAGGGAGTGTGGAGCAGTTACAGTGATGGAAACTGCGATTGGTGGCTCCGCACGCCGGGCGATTATACGAAGGATACTATGAAGGTTTTTAACAACGGTTACGTTGACCGTTATGGTCGTTATGTGTATAGTTATGATAATGGTGTGTGTCCCGCTTTGAATCTTAATCTTTCATCTTCTGATCTCTGGTCTTATGCGGGAACGGTGTGTTCTGATGAAATGCGAGGTTCAAAACCTGATAATAGTAACAATGGCAACAATGGAAATAACAACAGTGGCGGTAATACCGGCGGAAATGGCAACAGCGGCAGCAATCAGGTAATCGAAGCTGGCGGCAATCTGATTCTTGGGGAAGAAAAGAGTGCACAGGTAACAGGCGGCGCAGGCAAATTCTTTCCGGGGGATTATTCTTTGAAAACTATGATGTTTCCGGTAGAAATCGCAAAGGAAACAGATCAACGGGATGGAAGTTATACGATCAAGGGAACCGTCGGAATTGGAAGAAGTGATCTGTTTGATAATAAGACGACCTGGGACAAATATAAGAGTAGTATTGAAGATCTTGATAAATATACAGGACGTGCAGAGTGTTTGAAGGCATTCAAAAACAGATGGGGTGCCAGATCACTGTCTGTATTAGATACAAAGGGATTTAAGGTGCTGCCAAAACTTTCCGTGGTGGGATATTTTGAAACAAAATATGATAAATATGGACGGATCATATCTGATACAGGAAAGATACAAAGTGATGCTGAGTGGAAGGGCAGTGCATCCTGGCAGTTTGCTACACCGATCGGTCCGCTCTATCTCTCACTGGAGGGCGGTGTAAAGCTTTCTGGTAAAATCGGACCAAAATATGATTATGAAAAGAAATCCCTGCAGGTTGCTGATGGAAGTTTAAAACTTACACCATCGATCACGCTGGAAGGCGGTTATGGAATCAATAAGGTGGCGACCATCGGTGCACAGGGTAAAGCTTCTGTTCCGATCACCCTGATCCCGGCAACGAAGGGGGAATTTGAAGCAAGTGCTTCCGTTCACGTAAGTTTGATCCTGGTGATCGACCAAACCTATCCGCTTGCACTATATAAAACTACACTTTGGGATACAACGAAAAATAAAAAATCAGGGAAAACACTCCAGATTCCACAGGAGTCTTTCCAGGAAATGGACACCGCTTTTGCAGAAGATACCAGTGCCTGGATGGGCAGAACCAGAAAAACCAGAGGTGTGCAAAATACCATCGACACTCTCCAGTATGCCGTGCTTCCGTCTGCTCTGCCAATGCAGGCAGAAATAAATGGAAAGAAAGTGCTGGTATTCCAGGCATATGATAACAGCCGCAGCACCCTGAACAGTACCGTCTTGAAATATTCGGTATACCAGAATGGTATCTGGTCGGAGCCAAAAGCGGTTCTGGATGATGGATGTGCCGACCTGTATGCCGATATGAAAGTAGTAAATGGAAAACTGGTTCTGGCATGGCAGAAGGAAAAGACGCAGGTGACTGGAGATGTGTCACTGGACAGCACCGGTGTCATGCAGCAAATGGCAGAAAATTCAGAAATCTATTATGCAGAGTTTGATGACAGCACAGGCATGTTTGGAAATGTCACCCGTATCACGGATAATGACGCCTGTGATATGATGCCGCATATTGCAGAAAATAGTGATAAAGTCATCGTTTCCTGGGTACGCAATGATGATGCAAGCCTGATGCAGGAAAGCGGAACAAACCGCATTTATACAGCAACAAAAAATGGAACTGCTTTTAGTACAGAGCAGATCCTGACAACGGCATCCGAAAGCATTGATGAATATGTCGTTTATGAAAACAACGGCGCACCAGACTGTGCCTTTGTTGGTTCAGGTGACGGTACAAATGCCGTATTTGGCAAGGATGGAAATGTATTTACAGAATTTTCTGATATGGGAACGGAAGCTGAGGACGGCACGATCACCAGTCTGCATTATGCGGACGGAAGCATCGGATGCGTCTCAAATGGAACACTTTACCGCTATGATCTTGCAGACAAACAGCTTTCTTCCTATACAGCCGGAGAAGGTTCCTTTGGCGGACAGGTACGTTATTGCAGCAATGGTGAAAAAGCAGGTTATATCTGGAGTATTTACGATGAAGAAACCGGCATGGGAAGTCTGAGAGCTTCCATGAAAACGGCAGATGGTTATTCAGAGCCGGTTACGCTGATGGAAAAGAAAAACCAGATGTGGCGTTATTATTCCCCGATCCTTGATGAAAATGGAAACTGGCAGATCCTTGCAAATGTACTGGATACCGAAAACAACCGCAATGCACTGGTAAATATCAGCAAAAATCAGGAAGCAAAACTGGAGCTGGCAGGACTTTCCGTTGATGAAGATGATATCCAAAATGGTCTTACCGGTGTGGATTACTATGTGACGAATGTAGAAGATAATAAGATCGATCAGGCAGAGATTGAGATCACACTTGCAGACGGAACAAAGATCAAAGAGGCTGTTCCGGTTGATCTGGAGCCTGGAGAGAGTACTTCTGGTACGGTATATATGGATCTGAGCAAAGTTATGACTACACAGCGGGCTTCGATTTCCATGGCAGCCGAAGGTCAGACGGATAAGAGTGCAAATACAGTACAGACAACCATCGGACAGCCAGACATCGAATTGCAGCGAAGCTGGAACGAAACGACAGACGAAGTACAGATCACGGCAGCAATGCAGAACCAGAGCAGAATTTCAGCAGTGACAGACCTTACCCTCTATGCTGATGCAGATCAGAAAACAGTCCTGCAGAAAAAGACCGGACTGCAGATCGCAGCAAATGGGAAAACACAGGTATCCTTTACCGTAAAGAAAAAAGATCTTACTTATAATGAAAACGGTGCGGTGTATCTCACCATGCAGGCAGATGTACAGGGCGGAGACTGTAAAGAAGACAACAATACCGCCTATGTGATCCTGTACAAAGAAGCAGAAACTACAAAACCATCTAACAGCACCACGCCGCAGACAAAAACTCCGGCACCTGGAACTGTGATCCGTACAAAAAATGCCATTTACCGTGTAACCGCTGTCGGAACAAAAGGAAATACCGCAGCACTGGTAAAACCACTTAAGAAAACAAACCGTACTTTTGTTATACCGGCAACCATCAAAAGCGAAGATGGCAAGTTCACTTTCAAAGTGACCGCGATCAGCAAAAATGCTTTTAAGAAGAATATAAAACTGAAAAAAGTCACCATTGGAAAGAATGTCAGCAAGATTGGTGCGAATGCATTTTCCGGCTGCAAAAAGCTGAAGAATATTAAGATTACATCGACACAGCTTACAAAAAAATCCGTAGGGAAAAATGCGTTCAAGGGTATTGCCAAAAAAGCAGTCATCAAAGTACCGAAAAAGAAACGGAAAGCCTATAAGAATATCCTCAAAGGAAAAGGACAGGCAAAAAGCGTGAAGATTAAGAAGTAAAGTAGCAACCCCAGAGATGCGACTCTGGGGTTGTTACTGTTCCATGGGGATTGTTAGCTTCTTTTGGCGGATGGATATTATAACTCTTGTGAAAGAACAAAATTGATGCTAAGATGAAGTAAGATATATATCAGAAAATCCTTACAGATCGTAAGCGTGAATGGAAAGAAATGGAGGACAGTTAATTATGAAAACACTGATCGTAGTAGATATGCAGAATGATTTTATTGACGGTTCATTAGGAACGAAAGAAGCGCAGGCAATCGTGCCGAACGTAAAGAAAAAGATCCAGGAATACAAAAATCGCGGGGATGAGATCATCTTTACAAGAGATACGCACCAGAGTGATTATCTGGACACCCCGGAGGGCAAAAAGCTTCCGGTTGTGCACTGCATCGAGGGAACAAAAGGATGGCAGATCGCAGATGGTCTGGAAGTAGAAGGCTGTACTTACATTGATAAGCCGACTTTCGGATGGACGCACTGGAATGAAAGAACGTTTCAGGAGATTGAGATGGTCGGACTTTGCACGGATATCTGCGTGGTATCAAATGCTCTGATCCTCAAAGCAACGTTTCCATCTGTGGAGATTACGGTGGATGCGAGCTGCTGTGCGGGAGTGACACCTCAGACACATCTGGCAGCTCTTGAGACTATGAAGATGTGTCAGATTCTTGTGACAGGAGAATAAAGTATGGCAGAAGTTGTGAGCATTGGAAAGCAGGATTTTGCATCGATTCGTGAAAATCATTATTTTTACATTGACAAAACGGATTTTATCCGGGAATGGTGGGAAGCGGCAGATGAGGTTACGCTGATCACAAGACCGCGCCGTTTTGGGAAAACATTAAATATGAGTATGCTTCAGTGCTTTTTTTCGAATCGGTATGCCAACAGAGAGGATCTGTTCGAAGGACTTTCCATATGGAAACAGGCTGCTTACCGGGAGATGCAGGGGAAATGGCCGGTGCTGTTTTTGAGTTTTGCATCTGTGAAATCCGATAATCTGGAAGATACCAAACTGCAGATCAAAGCACAGATTGCTGCGTTGTATGAACAGCACCGTTATCTTCTGGAGGACGCATATCTCAGCGAAAATGAAAAACAGGCTTTTCGTGATGTTACGATGTATATGGGAGATGCAGAGTGTTCGCTCGCTCTTGGACAACTGTGCCTGTATTTATATCGTTATTATGGAAAAAAAGTGATTTTATTGCTGGATGAATACGATACGCCAATGCAGGAAGCATATGTAAATGGATATTGGGATGCATTTGTTTCCTTTATCCGGAATCTCTTTAATGCTGCTTTTAAAACCAATCCGTATCTGGAACGTGGACTGATGACGGGGATTACAAGAGTTTCAAAAGAATCTGTCTTTTCGGATCTCAATAATTTAAATGTTATTACTACGACATCAGAGCAGTACTGCACTTGTTTTGGATTTACGGAGCAGGAAGTGTTTGATTCACTGGAGAAATTTCAGCTTTCTGAGCGAAAAGAAGAAGTGAAAAAATGGTATGACGGGTTTGCTTTTGGCATACAAAAGGATATCTACAATCCCTGGTCGATCACCAACTTTCTGGATAAGAAAAAAATTGCGCCGTACTGGGCTTCAACCAGTGAAAATACGCTGGTCAATCGTCTGATTCGTACAGCAGCAGCCGATGTGAAGGAAAAAATGGAAGATCTTCTGCAGCAAAAAGAGATTGTGGTCAGCTTTGATGAACAGATTGTATTTGACCAGCTAGATAAAAGCAGGACAGCCATCTGGAGTCTGCTTCTTGCCGCCGGCTATCTGAAAGTGGAAAAAGTAGAATACAAAGGAGAATTTCTGGAACCATGGTACCATCTGAACATCACAAATCTGGAGACGGTGCGTATGTTTATAGAAATGTTCAAAGGCTGGTTTGCAGACTCATCCGTAAATTATAATGCATTTGTTAAGGCACTGTTAGATGGAAATGTAAAGGAAATGAACCATTACATGAATGATGTGGCACTTGCGACATTCAGCAGTTTTGATACTGGAAGCCATCCATCCCAAAGAACACAGCCGGAACGTTTTTATCATGGATTTGTGCTGGGACTGCTGGTAGAACTTCGTGATCGTTATGCCGTTTGCTCCAACAGGGAGAGTGGTTTTGGACGATATGATGTCATGCTGGTACCGCTAAAATCACAGGATCACGGAATCGTTCTGGAATTTAAAGTGCAGGACACGGAAGAAGAGAAGACTTTGCATGATACGGCAGAAGCGGCACTGAAACAGATCAGGCAAAAGCAATACGATAAGGAATTACTTACAGCCGGTACAGAAAAAGAAAGAATCCGTCACTATGGTTTTGCCTTTTCCGGGAAAAAAGTGTTGATCTGCAGCGATGACAGGGAATGATAACCTATGAAATTGATAAAATTTTCTCAATCCAACGAAGAAGTTCGCCTTGATTTCACATGCCAGTTATGCTATTCTAATGGCGGTTAGAAATACCTAACTAACGTGAATAAATCATGGCAGGACTTCTTCTGTCTTTATGCGATCAGAGGCAGAAGACGAAGTGCCAATTATTTTAGGACGAGAAAGGAACTGGCAATTATGAAAAATTTGACAATTGAAAAAGTAATTGGAAGGGAAATCATCGACTCCAGAGGCAATCCAACCGTAGAAGCAGAAGTTTATCTGGCTGACGGCACGATCGGAAGAGGAACTGCACCGAGCGGAGCTTCTACAGGAGAGTTCGAGGCTCTGGAACTTCGCGATAATGATAAAGAACGTTTTGGCGGCAAAGGTGTGACAAAAGCAGTTGCAAACATCAACACCGTGATCAATGAAGCACTGAAAGGCAAAGATGCATCTGATATTTATGCAGTGGATGCAGCGATGAAAGAAGCGGACGGAACAAATGATAAATCCAACTTAGGAGCAAATGCGATCCTGGCAGTATCGATTGCAAGCTGCCGTGCGGCTGCGACTGCACTTGAGATCCCCCTGTACCGTTTCCTTGGCGGTGTCAATGCAAACCGTCTTCCGGTACCGATGATGAACATCGTAAACGGCGGATGTCATGCATTATCTTCCGGACTGGATGTACAGGAATTTATGATCATGCCGGTTGGAGCACCTTCATTTAAAGAGTGCTTAAGATGGTGTGCAGAAGTATTCCATGCACTGGCTTCTATCTTAAAAGAAAGAGGACTGGCTACTTCTGTTGGTGATGAAGGCGGTTTTGCACCGGCACTGAAATCCGACGAAGAAGCGATCGAGACGATCCTGGAAGCAGTGAAAAAAGCAGGTTATGAGCCGGGAAGCGATTTTATGATCGCTATGGATGCAGCTTCTTCTGAGTGGAAGACAGGAACAGTCGGAGAGTACAAACTGCCAAAAGCAGGAACGGTTTATACATCTGAGCAGCTGATCGGCCACTGGAAAGCTCTGGTTGAAAAATATCCGATCATCTCCATCGAGGATGCACTGGATGAGGAAGACTGGGAAGGCTGGAAGAAACTGACCGCAGAATTAGGTGACAAGGTTCAGCTCGTAGGCGATGACCTGTTCGTTACCAATACGGAACGTCTTTCCAAAGGCATCGAGCTTGGCTGCGGAAACTCGATCCTGATCAAGTTAAATCAGATCGGTTCGGTATCTGAGACACTCGAAGCGATCAAGATGGCTCACAATGCAGGATACACAGCGGTTACTTCTCATCGTTCCGGCGAGACAGAAGATACGACGATTGCAGATCTGGCGGTTGCATTGAACACCTGCCAGATCAAGACAGGAGCACCGAGCCGAAGCGAGCGTGTTGCAAAATACAACCAGCTGCTTCGCATCGAAGAAGAACTCGGAGCATCCGCAATCTATCCACAGAAAAAAGCATTTCACATCTGATATACATACTTCCTGTAATCTACATGTTTGCCGTCTGCAATGCATCCATAAGCTTGCGGACGGCAATACTTTTTGGACGGTTTTTGTCCCAGATCAGACAGATTTCGCGTTCCGGGATTTTTGAGGTGAGGTGGAGTTGTACCACTTCGCCTTTTTTTATGGCTTCCTCTGCCAGTTCCTGCGGATAAAATCCGATTCCGAGATTGTGCCTTATCATCGGCAGGATCTGATCTGCGGTAGCCGCCTCGATATCCGGATAAAATGGCAGATCATGCTGCAGAAAATAGTTGATATGCATTTCTCTTGTTCCTGTATTTTGCCCAAGAGAAATAAAAGGAATGTCTGTAAGCTCTGAGAGATGATGGATTCTGGAGGAAAAGTCAGCGTATTTAGGTCCGGCGATCAGAATCTCACGGAAAGAAGCAAGCGTATAATGACGCATGGATTTTTTTAGTTTGAGCGGTGTTGTGACAACGGAAATATCGGCCAGTCCGTTTTCCAGTGCCTGAATGGACTGCGGCGTGGAAAAATTGGAGATTTTCAGACGGACCCCCGGGTACTGTGCGTGAAAGGTTTCCAGGCGGTCAAGCAGCAGCAGACGCAGAGCCGTCTCACTTGCGCCAATGGTGATAAGACCGCTCTCCAGACTTTTGTCTTTTTTCAGCTCGGATTCTGCGGTAGAGAGCTGTTCATAGGCAATGGCAACATGCTGGAACAGTTTTTCTCCCTCCGGTGTCAGTGTGACTCCACGGTTGGAGCGTACAAACAGTTTACATTCCAGCTCATTTTCCAGAATGTTCATGCAGCGGGTGATATTTGGTTGATTATTGTTTAAAATTTCAGCAGCCTTTGTGAAACTCTTGTATTGGGCTACAAAATAAAAAATACGATAATATTCAAAGCTTACCATGCAAACCTCCTGATCGTTCCTAAAGTGAAAAAAGGAAGCACTTTTTGCAGTGCTTCCTTACATTCAGGTTGACTGAAATTATTCACCGAGATTTTTCTTTTCTGTTTCAGCGAGCATCATAGCACGTACTTTCAAAGGCAGACCAAACAGGGTGATAAATCCGCTTGCGTCGTTGTGATCGTACATATCGCCGGTTGTGAAGGATGCTAAAGATTCATTGTACAGGCTGTATGGAGAAGTTGTGCCGGCTTTGATGATGTTTCCTTTGTAAAGTTTGAATTTTACTTCACCGGTTACATATTTCTGTGTTACTTCAACGAAAGCCTGGATTGCCTCACGCAGCGGCGTGAACCATTTTCCTTCGTATACAACCTGAGCGAACTGGCTGCCGAGTTTTTTCTTTGTTTCCATGGTCTCACGATCCAGAGTCAGTTCTTCAAGCTGCTCATGGGCTGCCATCAGGATGGTTCCGCCCGGTGTCTCGTATACACCACGGGATTTCATACCGACAACACGGTTTTCTACGATATCTACGATACCGATACCATGTTTGCCGCCAAGAGCGTTCAGCTCTGTGATGATCTCAGAAACTTTCATGGCTTTTCCGTTCAGAGTTTTCGGAACACCCTGCTCAAAAGTCATGGTGATATATTCGCCTTTTTCCGGAGCCTGTTCCGGTGTCACGCCAAGCACCAGCATGTTTTCGAAGTTTGGCTCGTTTGCCGGATCTTCCAGTTCCAGACCTTCGTGGCTGATGTGCCATAAGTTACGGTCGCGGCTGTAGCTGTGGCTGTGGTCAAACGGCAGGTCGATGCCATGTTTTTTGCAGTATTCGATTTCATCTTCACGGGACTGGATCGTCCATACATCGGTCATACGCCATGGAGCGATGATCTTCAGATCCGGAGCCAGTGCCTTGATTGCCAGCTCGAAACGGATCTGGTCGTTGCCTTTACCGGTAGCACCGTGGCAGATGGTGGTAGCACCTTCTTTACGTGCGATCTCAACCAGTTTCTTTGCGATAACCGGACGTGCCATGGAAGTACCAAGCAGATATTTATGCTCGTAAACGGCACCGGCTTTTACACAAGGCATGATGAAATCGTCGCAGAATTCATCGATGATATTTTCAATATATAATTTAGAAGCACCGGACAGCTTTGCTCTCTCTTCCAGACCATCCAGCTCGTTACCCTGTCCGCAGTCGATGCAGCAGCAGATAACTTCATAGTCAAAGGTTTCCTTTAACCAGGGGATCAGTGTGGTGGTATCGAGACCGCCTGAATATGCCAGAACTACTTTTTCTTTCATGATATGTATTCCTCCTGAAAATAATAATCTTATGAACTTCTTACACTATACAACAGTTATCATAATTATGCAAGCAAAAAACGAAAAAGTTATAAAAACAGCCATGAAATGAATAATATACACTGTGCATGTATAAAAATACAATAAAAATGAAAGAAAGCTCTTTACTTATAAAGAAAACTGGTATATGATAAGAAAGATTTCATTCGCACAGCGAATTTTTATGAATCTGCAGATCATACCTCTTTCTGAATATATAAAGAGTATGATCCGGACAGACAACAGAAAAGATATGCAGGTTGAAAGGAGTACATAGCTATGATAAAAGCCGGAATTATAGGAGCTACCGGATATGCAGGAGGCGAGCTTGTCCGTCTTCTCCTTAACCATAAAGAAACAGAGATTGCGTGGTATGGTTCCAGAAGTTATGTGGATCAGCGATACAGCAGTGTTTACCAGAATATGTTTCAGATCGTGGATGCAAAATGTCTGGATGACAATATGGAGCAGTTGGCAAAAGAGGCAGATGTGATTTTTACAGCAACACCGCAGGGACTGTGTGCATCTCTTATAAATGAGGGGATTTTAAGTCAGGCGAAAGTGATCGACTTAAGTGCGGATTTCCGTATCAAAGATCAGAAGACTTACGAACAGTGGTACAACCTGGAACATAAAGCACCGCAGTTTATTGAAGAAGCTGTTTACGGACTGTGTGAGATCAATCGTGAAGATATCAAAAAGGCAAGACTGATCGCAAATCCGGGATGTTACCCGACATGCAGCACCCTGTCTGTTTATCCATTATTAAAGGAAGGTATTATTGACGGAAACACTGTCATCATCGATGCCAAATCCGGTACTTCCGGAGCAGGACGCAGTGCCAAGGCTGCAAACCTTTACTGTGAAGTCAATGAAAATATTAAAGCATATGGTGTTGCAACACACAGACATACACCGGAGATCGAAGAGCAGTTAGGCTATGCGGCAGGTTATCCGATCCACATCAATTTCACACCGCATCTGGTTCCGATGAACCGCGGTATTCTGGTTACTGCCTATGCATCCCTGAAAAAGGAAGTAACTTATGAAGAAGTCAAGGCGATCTATGATGCTTATTATGGAAAAGAGCAGTTTGTACGTGTTCTGGACAAGGATATCTGCCCGGAGACCAAATGGGTAGAAGGGAGCAACTATGTGGATGTAAACTTCAAACTGGATCCGAGAACAAACCGTGTGATCATGATGGGTGCGATGGACAATCTGGTAAAAGGTGCAGCCGGCCAGGCTGTGCAGAATATGAACCTGATGTTTGGATTTGCCGAAAATGAAGGACTTCAGGGCGTTCCGATGTTCCCGTAAAATGAAGAAAGGTCGTGAGCATAAGATGAAGATAATAGATGGAGGCGTAACCGCTGCAAAGGGATTTAAGGCAGCCGGCATGCATGCAGGTATCAAAAAAGGCACCAAAAAAGATATGGCAATGATCGTAAGCAGTACGCCATGTGCGGCAGCCGGAACTTTTACGACAAACATCGTAAAAGCGGCACCGGTAAAATGGGATCAGAAAGTTGTTTATGAATACGGAGAAGCGAGAGCCGTGGTAGTCAACAGCGGTATCGCCAATGCCTGCACCGGAGAAGAAGGATACGGCTACTGTGAAGAGACTGCAAAAGCAGCGGCAGAAGCACTTGGTATCGATAAAGACGAAGTTCTGGTAGCATCCACCGGTGTGATCGGAAAACAACTGCCGATCGATACGATCAAAAAGGGTGTAAAAGATCTTTCCGGACTTCTTCTGGATACAAGGGAAGCAGCGACGCTGGCGGCAGAATCCATCATGACAACTGACACCGTAAAAAAAGAAGCTGCAGTTGAAGTAACAATCGGCGGAAAGGTTGTAACGATCGGCGGTATGTGCAAAGGTTCCGGTATGATCCATCCGAATATGTGCACGATGCTGAGCTTTCTTATGACAGATGCAGCCATTTCAAAAGAAATGCTTCAGAAAGCTCTGAGTGCGGATGTCGATGATACTTACAATATGATTTCTGTTGACGGGGATACTTCCACAAATGATACGGTCCTGCTGCTGGCAAACGGACTGGCAGAGAATCCTGAGATCACAGAGGAAGGCGAAGATTATCAGATCTTTGCAGAAGCACTGCACTACATCAACGAGACACTTGCAAAGAAAATGGCAGGGGATGGAGAAGGTGCAACTGCATTATTTGAAACAAAAGTGATCGGAGCACAGTCGAAAAAGCAGGCGAAGATTCTGGCGAAGTCTGTTATCTGTTCGAATCTGACCAAAGCGGCCATTTTCGGACATGATGCAAACTGGGGACGTATCCTTTGTGCGATGGGTTACTCCGGAGCAAAATTTGATCCGGAAAAGGTAGACCTGTACTTTGAAAGTGCAGCCGGTAAACTGAAGATCATCGAAAATGGTGTGGCTCTTGATTACAGCGAGGAAGAGGCAACAAAAGTGCTCTCGGAAAAAGCGGTGACTGCGGTTGCAGACATCAAAATGGGAGATGCGTCCGCATCTGCCTGGGGTTGTGATCTGACTTATGATTATGTCAAGATCAATGCGGACTACCGCTCTTAAAAGCTATAGACAGAAACTGGAGGAAAAATAATGGACACAATGGAAGATCTGCTTCAGAAAGCCAGTGTGCTTAATGAGGCATTACCTTATATACAGAAATTCCGCGGCAAGACGATTGTTGTAAAATACGGCGGCAGTGCCATGGTAGAACATGAACTGAAGAAAAATGTCATCCGTGATGTGGCACTTCTGAAACTGGTCGGCTTTCGCCCGATCATCGTACATGGAGGCGGAAAAGAAATTACAAAATGGACAGGCAAAGTTGGCATTGAGACCAAATTTATCAACGGTCTGCGTGTGACCGATAAAGATACTATGGAAGTAGCTGAGATGGTCTTAAACAAGATCAACAAGGGTCTGGTGTCCATGATGGAAAAAGTCGGTGTAAAAGCGGTTGGTATCAGCGGAAAAGACGGTTCCGTTCTGCACGTTAAGAAAAAACTTTCAAAGGGTGAAGATATCGGCTATGTCGGAGAAGTGACAGAAGTCAATACGAAGCTGCTTAACACTTTGCTGGACAATGATTTTGTCCCTGTGATCTGTCCGATCGGATCAGATGATGAATACCATTCTTATAATATCAATGCAGATGATGCTGCATGTGCGATCGCAACAGCAGTCGAAGCATCCAAACTGGTATTCTTAACCGATATCGAGGGTGTATACCGTGATCCGCAGGACAAATCCACATTGATCTCCGAACTGACTGTTCCGGAAGCAGAAGAGCTGCTTGGAAGCGGAAATATCGGCGGCGGCATGCTCCCGAAGATCCAGAACTGTGTGGATGCGATCAAGTCCGGTGTTTCCAGGGTACATATCCTGGACGGAAGGATCCCGCACTGTCTGCTGCTGGAGTTCTACACCAACAAAGGTATCGGTACTGCAATTATCGGGGATGAGGAGGAACACTTTTACAATGAAAATGAATGAATATATGGACAGAACGGAACAGGTGGTACTGCACACCTATAACCGTTTCCCGGTTGTTTTTGAAAAAGGGGAAGGTGTACATCTTTACGATACCGAAGGCAAAGAATATCTGGATTTTGGCGCCGGGATTGCCGTATTTGCACTTGGTTATCATTATGCAGATTATGACCAGGCATTGAAAGATCAGATTGATAAAGTGATCCATACCTCTAATCTTTTCTACAATGTTCCGATGATGGAAGCAGCAGAAAAGCTGGTCAGGGCAAGCGGTATGAGCAAAGTATTTTTTACCAACAGCGGTACGGAAGCGATCGAAGGTGCGATCAAAGCCGCACGTAAATATGCATGGAACAAAGATCATGCGGCCGATCACGAAATTATTGCCATGAACCATTCCTTCCACGGAAGAAGCGTCGGAGCACTTTCCGTTACCGGAAACCCGCATTATCAGGAAGCTTTCAAACCGCTGATGGGCGGCGTAAAATTTGCAGATTATAATGATCTGGACAGTGTAAAATCCCAGATCACAGACAAAACCTGTGCGATCATCATGGAGACACTTCAGGGTGAAGGCGGTATTTATCCGATTGAAGAAGGCTTCTTAAAAGGTGTCAAAGCAATCTGTGAAGAGAAAGACATTCTGCTGATCCTCGATGAGATCCAGTGCGGTATGGGACGTACCGGAAGCATGTTTGCATGGCAGCAGTACGGTGTGATGCCGGATATCATGACCTGTGCAAAAGCACTGGGATGCGGTGTGCCGGTCGGAGCGTTTGTCTTAAATGAAAAGACAGCCAGGGCTTCTTTAGTGCCTGGAGACCACGGCACTACCTATGGCGGAAATCCATTCGCCTGTGCAGCGGTTTCCAAAGTGTTTGATCTGTTTGAAGAACATGACATCGTAGGTCACGTACAGAAAACAGCTCCGTATCTGGAAAAGAAACTGGATGAGCTGGCAGCAAGACACGACTGCTTTACCGCACGCCGCGGAAAAGGCTTTATGCAGGGTCTGGTCGTGAGCGGCAGACCGGTCGGTGAGATCGTAAAAGCAGCACTGGCAAATGGACTGGTTGTACTCTCCGCCGGAAGCGATGTGCTGCGTCTGGTGCCGCCGCTTGTGGTCAGCGAAAAAGATATCGATGAAATGGTGGAAAAACTGGAAGCAGTTTTGTAAACGCATTTAAAACGCATAGAAAACTCCTTTGTGCATATACTGTCAGAAAGTACAGGCAAAGGAGTTTTTTATGATTGGAATTTTAACAGCACTTTTATCGGGGGCGCTGATGAGCGTGCAGGGGGTGTTTAATACACAGGTGACGAAAGCGACCAGTCTCTGGGTTTCTACCAGCTTTGTACAGTTTACGGCACTTCTTGTCTGTCTGGTGATCTGGAGGTTCGCGGATGGAAAAAGTTTTATGACACTTACGCAGGTTCCGGATAAATGGACGCTGCTTGGCGGTGTGATCGGAGCATTCATTACTGTGACGGTCATAAAAAGCATGGACAGTCTCGGACCTGCAAAAGCGGCGATGCTGATTGTGATCTCACAGTTGATCATTGCTTATGTGATCGAACTTCTTGGATGGTTTGGCGTGGAAAAACAGCCATTAACATTGAGAAAGGTAATCGGTATGGCAGTTGCAGTTGCCGGTGTTGTTCTGTTTAAATGTTGAAATCCCATTGTGAAGCAGTCAGGCATGGATATCTGCAAAATAACTGGAAAAGTATGGAACAGTTGCTTTGATTTGTAAATTAACGGTTGTATTTTTCTGAGATTTTCGCTAAAATAGAAATATCTGTGAAAGGGGAATTTTGTCAGAAAACCCAGAGAGGAGTTTTTTTGACAAGAATAAACAGAATAAACCATCTGGTCTGGATTTTTATATTGTGTTTCTTCCTGACCGGATGTACTGGAAAAAATGAGATTTCATTTGAAAAAGTGTCAGATGGAACATCAGCAGAAACACAGTTGATATCATCAGAATGTATTTCTGAAACAGAAACAACAGCCTCATTTTTATACGTAGATGTAGCAGGTGCTGTGAAAAATCCGGGAGTGGTAAAACTTCCGGCGGGTTCCCGCATATATGAAGCTATTGAAAAAGCGGGTGGATTTTCCGCACAGGCAAAGAGGGATTCTGTAAATCAGGCTGCCTTTCTTACAGATGGGCAGCAGCTTTATGTTTACACAGAAGAAGAATATGCTGCCTTTGCGGCAGGTAACGGGAACACGGGTGCCCTGCAGGAATCATCAGGTTTATCTGACAGTTCCGATGGAAAAGTCAACATCAACCAGGCATCCGAAACAGAACTGATGACACTTCCCGGCATCGGACAGTCCAAAGCAGCCGATATCCTGCGTTACCGGGAAGAAAACGGCCGCTTTGAGAAGATTGAAGATATTATGAATATCAGCGGTATCAAAGAGGCGGTATTTAGCAAGATCAAAGATAAAATCACGGTGCAGTAAAAGCTGCACCCGGCAAGGAGAATGAAGAAGTATGGCAAAAAGAGTATTAGTTGTAGATGATGAAAAACTGATCGTGAAAGGAATCCGTTTCAGTCTTGAGCAGGATGGCATGGAAGTAGACTGTGCATACGATGGTGAAGAAGCACTGCGTATGGCAAGAGAAAAAGAGTATGATATCATTCTGCTGGATGTGATGCTTCCAAAACTCGATGGTTTTGAAGTATGCCAGCAGCTCAGGGAAACATCCGGCGTTCCGGTTGTGATGCTGACGGCAAAGGGCGATGATATGGATAAGATCCTCGGACTTGAATATGGTGCAGATGACTATATTACAAAGCCATTCAACATTCTCGAAGTAAAGGCACGTATCAAGGCGATCATGCGCCGTACTGAGAAAAAGTCAGCACAGCAGACACAAAACCGTGTCGTGCAGGCAGGCGACCTGGTTATGGACTGTGAAGCAAGAAGAGTGGTCATTGCCGGAAAAGAAGTAAATCTGACTGCAAAAGAATTTGATGTTCTGGAGCTTCTGCTCTTCAATCCAAACAAAGTATACAGCCGCGAAAATCTGCTCAACATTGTCTGGGGTTATGAATATCCGGGAGATGTACGTACCGTGGATGTACATATCCGGAGACTGCGTGAAAAGATTGAGACCAATCCAAGTGATCCGAAATACGTTCACACCAAATGGGGCGTTGGTTACTATTTTCAGCATTAAAAGATAAGGGAAGGGAGCAGTCTGCATCTGGCTTGGATCGGGCGCAGGGGAGCAAGTGTTTAAAAAAAAGAAGAACGAAAAATTACGAAAATACATAAACAGTCTTCAGTTTCGCATGTTCATGATTTTTATTATAGTCGGAATTGTACCGATCATGCTGATCAAACACGGGATTCTGGTAAATTATGAAAATCAGGCAGTCCGGCAGCGAATCACGATCATACAGAACCAGAGCGATCTGATCACTGCACAGATTGCAAAGACGAACTATCTAAAAGGCGGGAAATCAAAAATCGCAGATGTGGAACTGCAGCAGATGGCAAATCTTTATAATGGAAGAATTCTGATCGTCAATAAGGAATTTCGCATTATTAAAGATACGGACCGCACCGATCAGGACAAATACATTGTCGCCGAAGAAGTGATTCGTTGTTTCCGGGGCGAGGACGGACAAAGTTACGGACGCCAGAACGGTTTCATCGAGATTACGATTCCAATCTATGATGCACAGAGCAAAGAGATCGAAGGCATTATGATCGTCAGCACACCTACCAGAGATATCCGCGAAAGCAGGGATTCTCTGAATCATAAAGTTCTGCTTCTTCAGCTTGGAATGGGTGCGGCGATTCTTCTGATCGCATATTACCTGTCGCGCATGCTGGCAAAACCGTTTGATAAAGTCACCAGATCTTTAAGTCAGGTACAGGAAGGTTTTTTAGATGCAGATATTTCCATACCGGATTATACAGAGACACAGCAGCTTGCCGAGGCTTACAATCAGATGCTGGCGCGTATGAAGGCACTGGATGATTCGAGACAGGAATTTGTTTCCAATGTCTCCCATGAACTGAAGACACCGATCACTTCGATGAAGGTGCTGGCAGATTCCCTGCTTGCTCAGCCGGATGCTCCGGTAGAGCTTTATCAGGAGTTTATGGCAGATATTGCAGAAGAGATCGACCGTGAGAACAAGATCATCACGGATCTGCTCTCATTGGTTAAAATGGACAAAAAAGCAGCCGACCTGCATATTGAAAATAAAAATATCAATGAACTTCTGGAACGTATCCTCAAACGTCTGACACCGATTGCAGATAAACAGGATATCAATCTGGTCCTGGAAAGTTTCCGCCCGGTCAACGCACAGGTTGATGAGACAAAACTGACGCTTGCCCTGTCAAACCTGGTGGAGAATGCTATCAAATACAACAAAGAGGGTGGCTGGGTACATGTATCTCTTAATGTGGATAATAAATATTTTTATGTAAAAGTAGAAGATTCCGGAATCGGTATCCCGAAAGAATCACAGGATGCTATTTTTGAACGCTTTTACCGTGTAGATAAATCCCATTCCAGGGAGATAGGCGGTACCGGACTTGGTCTTGCCATCACAAGAAGTGCTATCCTGATGCATCGCGGTGCGATCAAAGTATACAGCAAAGAGGGCGAAGGAACGACGTTTACGGTGCGTATCCCATTAGTATATGTGAACTGAGAACAGACAGGAAAAGTGGGAAATTTCATTTTTCCGGAATGGAGATGCAATATGAAAAAAACGACAGGACTGCTGGCTGTTCTGGTGACGATGATTCTGATATTCTCTGGCTGTCAGAATACGGCTAAAACAGAACAGAGTGGTTATAAGATTTTTTGTCGTAATGAAGATGCCACTGCTTTGAGGGAAGTAAAATACGAACCGGAAGCAGAAGGCGGAGAAAAACTGGTAGAAGAGCTGCTGCAGGCTATGCAGGGTACGTTCAACCGGAATGATTATCAGAGTGTTTTTCCGGAGAATCTGACGGCCGGTGTATCGACACTGAAAGATGGCAGACTGACGATTGATTTCAGCGATACGTATCAGCAGATGAGTTATGCGCAGGAGGTTTTGCTGCGGGCGGCCGTTGTACAGACGATGACACAGATTACCGATGTACAGGAAGTTGTTTTTACGATCAAAGGTGAGGCTCTTCTGAATTCAGAAAACGAGGCGGTCGGTCCGATGCATGCATCTTCCTTTATCAATTCCGAAGGAGACAGCATCAATGCATATCAGTACGAAGCACTTCCACTTTACTTTGGAAGCCGTGACGGAAAAACACTGATCAAGCAGATGCGGAATGTGCATTATGCATCCAGTGATTCTATGGCTGAACTGGTTGTAGAGCAGCTGATTGCCGGACCTGCCGGAAGCAGACTCAGTGCAGTTCTTCCATCGGATACGGTCATTCGTAGTGTTTCTGTGGAAGGTGATCTGTGTACAGTGAATTTCAGCAGTGAATTTAACCAGGCGGTTGGAGATTCTTCCGTCACACCGGAAACAACCATATTCGCGATCGTGGATTCCATCTGTGACAGTTGTGAAGATATTTCCAGAGTTCAGATCCAGGTAGAGGGAAATTCGCAGATCATGCTGCGTGATACCCTGGATCTGTCACAGCCGTTTGAACGGAACAATGATATGATACGGGAAAAGGATGGCGGAAGTGTTCCGGAAAGCAATGAAAATGGAGCCGTTCCATCTATTGGGGTTGATCCAAACCTGACAAAAGAAACATAGACTGAGAGCTAAGAGGTTTATTGAAAAAAAGACCGATCGTATGTTGTGCAGTACTTCTGATTCTATGGATCTGCTTTGCCTTTTCTTTTGGCACGAAAGCAGAGAGTCCTGTTTCGTTTCCGGAAGAAGGAACACGGATCTGCTGCAGCGGACGTATCTGCAGGATGGAGTACAAAGCAGAACAATTTTATATTTATCTGGATCATATTTCAGATGAAAGCAGGCATGAATATGCATCATCCGATAAGATTCAGGTGATTCTAAAGAAAATTCCGGACTGTGCCATCGGAAATAGCGTGGCGGTACAGGGAAAGGTCGCCTTACCGGAGCCGCCATCCAATGATGGACAGTTTGACAGCTCTTTTTATCAGAGAGTGAATCATCAGATATTTACCTTAAAAAATGCAGACATAAAGATTACTGACACACAGGAGCAGGTACTTTTACAGTTTTGCTTTCTTTTCCGGATGCAGTGCATAAAGAGACTGAAGCAGGTATTCGATGAAAAAGATCTTGGTGTACTGGCAGCGATGCTGCTGGGTGATAAGACATATCTTACCGATGAAGTCAGAGACTGTTACCAGGCTGGGGGTATTTCCCATATACTGGCAATATCCGGTCTTCATATTTCCCTGCTTGGCATGGCATGTTACCGGCTGATCCGAAAATGTGGGATTTCTTTTTTTATCAGCTCCGTCTTGTCCGGAGGTCTGATTCTGCTCTATGTGATCTTTACCGGTGCTGGTACCTCTTCGGTTCGTGCTTTTCTTATGTTTGCAGTCTTTCTTGGAGCACAGTGTCTTGGAAGAACATATGATCTTTTATGCGCGCTTGGATTTTCTGCGATTCTGCTGTTACTTTCCAATCCACTGCTTCTTTTTACTTCCGGTTTTCAGATGTCGTTTCTTGCAGTTGCCGCGATTGGAGGTTTTTCACCTGTTTTAAACAAAAGTTACGGAAAATGGGTATCCTCCGGTATTGCGCTTCAGCTTGTGATGTTCCCATGTTCTTTATGGCATTCTTATGGCATTTCTATATACAGCACGTTGCTGAATCTGATTGTTATTCCTTTTTTGCCCTTTGTACTGGCAGGAAGCACATTTACCCTGATTTTGTTGTTCTTTATTCCTGCAGCGGCAAAAGTTACCGCTGTGTTTGTTCATATCCTTCTTGCTGTTTATGAGATGCTCTGCAGGTGGACTTCCCTGCTTCCTTTTTCACAGTGGATTGCCGGAAGACCGTTTGTGTGGGCGATTATTCTGTATTATCTGATTCTGTTTGCAGGCGGTATATGGCTTGCGTGCCGAAAGCAAAAGCGGGTTACTTATCTTTTTCTTGTCTGTGCAGCCATCTTGTTTCTTGGAAGAAAAGAAACACCTGCGTTTTCGGTGACATTTCTGGATGTGGGACAGGGTGACAGTATTTTTCTGAAAAATGATGACAACAAAGCCATGCTTTGTGATGGCGGCAGCAGCAGCGTCGGCAGCGTGGGACGTTACCGCATTCTTCCTTTTCTGAAATATCACGGTATTTCCAGACTGGAATATGTGTTCCTGACGCATATGGATGCTGATCATATCAATGGGATCAAAGAATTACTGGAAATGGATTACTCCGGTATTCAAATAAAAACCATGGTTTTTCCGGAACTTTTATCGCCGGATGAAACCTATCTGGAATTGGAAACACTTGCCTCTGCAAAAGGAATCAACATTCAGAAAATGCAGGCGGGAGATAAGATACGCGATGGAAATCTTGTTATCACCTGCTTAAGTCCGGAAAAAGATTTCACAAGCAAAAATAAAAATGAACAGTCGCTGGCACTGCATGTACGTTATCAGAAACTGGATATCATGCTTATGGGTGATCTGGAAAAAGAAGGAGAAGCAAATCTGATCCGAAGCGGCAGACTGGAGGATTTCGCACAGTTTCCAGACGAAATAGAGATCCTGAAGGCCGGACATCATGGCTCCAAAGGAGCTACGTCTGAAGAGCTTCTAAGGAGACTGCGTCCGAAACTGACCATACTGTCTTATGGAAAAGGAAATCGTTACGGACATCCGTCAGAAGAAACCATGAAAAGACTGAAAAAGGCAAACTGCAGATCAGTTTCTACGGAAAAGTATGGAGAAATTACCATTTCTTATCAGAAAAATGAAAAAATGATTGTTAGATATGGGAAAAACGTGATAAAATAAATAGAAAGGGGGCGATCGCCATAACGATTCGTGAGATGGCTGAGCAGCGTGAGGAGGCTTATTTCAGCCCCTATGCATCGCTCAGCAGTAAATCCAGAGGACGGGATATCGAGGAAGCACCCTGCGATATTCGTCCGGTATACCAAAGAGACCGTGACCGGATCTTACATTCCAAGTCGTTTCGCCGGCTGAAGCACAAGACGCAGGTTTTTCTGCTTCCGCAGGGAGACCATTACCGTACCAGGCTGACACATACGCTTGAGGTTGCACAGACAGCACGCACCATAGCCCGGGCACTGCGTCTCAATGAAGATCTGACAGAAGCGGTGGCACTTGGACATGATCTGGGGCATACACCGTTTGGACATGCCGGGGAAAGTGCATTAAATGAAATATGTCCGTTTGGTTTTACCCATTATGAGCAGAGCGTCCGCACGGTGGAACTTCTGGAAAAAGACGGAAAGGGACTGAACCTTACCTGGGAAGTGCGGGATGGCATCCGTAATCATCGGACATCCGGTCATCCATCAACACTGGAAGGGAAGATTGTCCGCCTTTCCGATAAGATCGCTTATATCAACCATGATATAGATGATGCTAAACGTGCCGGGATCCTGAAAGAAATACCGGAAATATATGCAAAAGTTCTCGGAACTACGGCAAAGGAACGTCTCAATGGTCTGATCCATGATATTGTATTTCAAAGTCAGGGAAAAAATGACATTCTGATGTCCCCGGAGATGGAAATGGCCATGAAAGGTATGCGGGATTTTCTGTTTACAAATGTTTATCACAATCCTAAAGCAAAGAAAGAAGAAAAGAAAGTCAGACACTTGCTTCATGAATTGTATACATACTATATCGGACATCCGGAGGAACTTTCAGATATGTATCAGATATTACTGAAAAAAGGACAGCCGCTAGAGAGAGTCGTCTGTGATTATGTGGCAGGAATGACTGACCAGTATGCGATGCAGGTCTTTTCCGCACTTTATATTCCGAAAGCATGGCAGGTAAAAGATTGGCAGTGAAGGAGAGAAAACAATGTATTATCCGGAGGAACTGGTAGAAGAAATCAGAGAAAAAAATGATATTGTTGAGGTGGTCGGCACCTATGTGAAACTTCAGAGAAAGGGAAGTTCTTATTTTGGACTGTGTCCGTTTCATAATGAAAAATCAGCTTCTTTTTCCGTTAGTCCGGAAAAACAGATGTACTATTGTTTCGGATGTGGTGCCGGCGGCAATGTATTCACCTTTATTATGGAATATGAAAATTACAGTTTTCCGGAAGCCTTGAAGTATCTGGCTGACCGTGCAGGAGTAAAACTTCCGGAACAGGAATATTCACAGGAGGAAAAGCAGAAGCAGGATCTCAGAATGCAGGTACTGGAACTCAATAAGATGGCAGCAAACTATTTTTATTATCAGCTTCGCACTGAAAACGGTGTACAGGCGATGCAGTACCTGAAAAACAGAAAGCTGGATGATGAAACCATCAAAGGTTTTGGTCTTGGATTTGCCAATAAATACAGCGATGACCTGTACAAATACATGAAGAAAAAAGGGATTCGGGACGAACTGCTCAAAGAGTCCGGGCTTGTTAATGCAGATGAAAAACGGGGCATGTATGACAAGTTCTGGAATCGTGTAATCTTCCCGATTCTGGATGTAAACAACCGGGTGATTGGATTCGGCGGCCGTGTCATGGGAGATGGGAAACCCAAATATCTGAACTCTCCGGAAACCGTTGTCTTCGATAAAAGCCGAAATCTGTACGGCCTGAATATCGCACGTACCACAAGAAAGAAATACCTGCTGGTCTGCGAAGGATATATGGATGTGATTTCCATGCATCAGGCAGGCTTCAAAAATGCGGTTGCTTCACTTGGAACGGCACTGACGGAAAAGCATGCTGCACTGCTTAAACGCTATACAAATGAAGTGATCTTAACTTACGACAGTGACGATGCCGGTGTACGCGCGGCCCTGAGAGCGATTCCACTTGTCAAGCAGGCTGGTCTGCGTGCACGGGTACTGCATATGGATCCTTACAAGGATCCGGATGAATTTATCAAAGCCCTGGGTTCGGAAAAATTCCAGGAACGTATTGATCAGGCAGAAAACAGTTTCATGTTTGAATTATCTGTCTTGGAGAAAAACTATGATATGAAAGACCCCGAAGGAAAAACCGCTTTTTTTCAGGAAGCTGCTGAGAAATTGATTGAATTTGAGCAGGATCTGGAACGTGAAAATTATATTCAGGCAGTGGCAGAAAAATATCATATCGGATTTGAAAATCTCAGAAAAATGGTAAATCGCACGGCAATGCGTGCCATCGGAAAAGAAATGCCGAAGCGTTCACAGGTGGAACGAGAACGAAAAACAAAAGAAAAGGATGACGGTATGCGTCAGTCACAGCGGATCATGCTGACCTGGCTGATTGAAAAAAAAGGATTATACGAAAAAGTCAAAGCATATCTGACGGCTGATGATTTTACCGAACCGCTGTATCATCAGGCAGCAGAACTGTTGTTTGAGCAGTTGGAAAAAGAGGAATTAAATCCGGCTCGTATCATCAATCATTTCGAAGCTCCGGAACAGCAAAAAGAAGCCGCATCTTTATTCCATGCAAAACTGCAACTGCAGACAGAAGCGGAATTTAATAAAGCATTAAATGAAACACTGAGAAAAATCATAAATCACAGCATTGAGGAACGGACAAAGAGTCTGAACCCGGCAGATATCGCCGGACTGCAGAAGGTACTGCAGGATAAAAAGAAAGTACAGGATATGCCGGTAATCGCATATCAGCCAAAGAGCATGTAAAATCATGCAGTATATTTCCTGCAGTCAGGGAAAAGATAAAAACAGGATGTGGCGTTTGAAAGAAGGTGGGGCAGATGCAGGAACAAAACAAAGAATTTTTAGAAAAATTAAAAGGTCTGCTTGTATTTGCAAGGCAGCATAAAAATGCTCTGGAATATCAGGAAGTGATGGATTATTTCAAAGGAATCACACTGAATGAGGCACAGTGTGAAAAAATATTAAGCTATCTGGATGAGCAGGGGGTAGATGTGCTGCGGGAAGAGGAGGCGGCTTTGGATGATATACTGCTTGAGGAGGAAAATCCGGTTGATATCTCCGAAGAGGCACTGGAAGTTCCGGAAGGCATCAGCACGGATGATCCGGTACGCATGTATCTTAAAGAAATCGGAAAGATTCCTCTTTTGACAGCAGAAGAAGAAATCGAACTGGCAAAAAGAATGGAAAAAGGAGATCCTGCAGCAAAGAAACGTCTGGCAGAATCGAATCTCCGACTGGTAGTCAGCGTTGCAAAACGGTATACCGGTCGTGGAATGCAGTTTCTGGATCTGATCCAGGAGGGAAATCTTGGTCTGATCAAAGCAGTAGAAAAATTTGATTACAAAAAAGGATATAAATTCAGTACTTATGCGACCTGGTGGATTCGTCAGGCGATTACCCGTTCCATTGCGGATCAGGCAAGAACAATCCGTATACCGGTACACATGGTCGAGACGATCAACCGGACGATCCGGACCTCCAGGCAGCTTACCCAGCAGCTTGGCAGAGAGCCAAAGGCAGAAGAAATCGCAGAAGTAATGAAAATACCGGTCCAGCGTGTCGAGGAAATTCTGAAAATTTCAATGGATCCGATTTCACTGGAGACACCAGTCGGAGAAGAAGATGACACGCATCTGGGGGATTTTATCAAAGACAGCAAGTCAGAAGGACCTTCTGATGCAGCAGCTTATGCACTGCTTCAGGAACAGTTGGAAGAGGTTATGGCTACTTTAACAGACCGGGAGAAAAAAGTTCTGTCGCTTCGTTTCGGACTTGAGGACGGACGTGCCAGAACACTGGAGGAAGTCGGAAAAGAATTCAATGTGACACGCGAAAGAATCCGACAGATTGAGGCAAAAGCACTCCGCAAACTCAGACATCCGAGCAGAAGCCGTAAACTAAAAGATTATCTTGATTAGGAGAACAATGATGTTGCAATTATCAGACAGATTGCAGGCGGTTGCGTCCATGGTGACGGAAAACAACCGTCTGGCAGACGTTGGGACAGATCATGCCTACATACCGATTTATTTATGTCAGACCGGCAAGATTCCATCTGCGGTAGCGATGGATGTGAAAAAGGGACCTCTTTTGCGTGCAGAACAAAACATTACACTTTATCAGTTGGAAAATCATATTCAGATTCGCCTTTCAGACGGTGTTCAGAAATTGGACGCAGGCGAAGTGGACAGTGTGGTCATTGCCGGAATGGGAGGCACCCTGGTACAGAAGATTCTGGAAGATGGAAAAAAGGTTCTTCAGACCGTGAAAGAGCTTGTTTTACAGCCGCAGTCCGATATTGATGCAGTGCGAAGATATCTTCAGGAAAATGAGTACTGTATTACAGGAGAGAAAATAATCTGTGAAGATGGAAAATATTATCCTATGATGCATGTGATACATGGACATATGGAGTCATGGACTGACATAGAATGGAAATACGGAGCTTTTCTTTTAAAAGAAAGAAATCCGGTATTATGGGATTTTCTGAAAAAAGAAGCACAGTCTCTGACAGATGTGATCCACAGTCTTGAGCAGGTGTCGGGAGAACGTGCGAAAGAACGGCTCGACGAACTGAAACACCGGTTAAAAGAAAATCAGGAAGCACAGAAATATATGAAACAGGAGAAGATTTAGAATGAAATGCAAGGATGTGATACGTGAACTAGAAAAAACCTATCCAGTGTCTGTCGCGGAATCCTGGGATAATCCAGGACTTCAGGCTGGAAGGTACGAAAAAGAAATTACAAGTATTTATATTGCGCTGGATGCTACGGAACAGGTAATACATCATGCGATCGAGGCAAAAGCAGACCTGCTTTTGACGCATCACCCCATGCTTATGCATGGATTGAAAAAAATCAATACAGGAGATTTTTATGGCAGACGCATCATAGAGCTTCTGAGTCATGATATGACCTGTTATGCGATGCATACCAATTATGACATTGTACAAATGGCTTCACTTGCAGCACAGATGCTAAGGCTTCAGGATACCGAGATCCTGACGAAAACATGCGTTCTGCCGAATGGAGAGGATGGAGGATTTGGCAGGGTTGGTATGCTGGAAAAGCCGATGTCTCTTGCGGAATGTGCCAGATATGTAAAAGAAGTTTTTAAGATACCGGAAGTAAAGGTTTTTGGAGATGGAGAAAAAATAGTACAAAGAGCAGCCATCCTGCCTGGATCTGGAAAGAGTATGGTGCAGGATGTATTGGAAAAACAGGCAGATGTCTATATAAGCGGTGATTTTGGCCATCACGATGGAATAGATGCCCTTGATCAGGGATTGCCTGTGATCGATGCCGGGCATTATGGTATCGAACATATTTTTATTGCCCAGATGGCAGAAGAGTTAAAGAGACGTTTCCCACAGATCCACGTTATTTCCGAACCAATTCAACATCCATTTATATTTGTGTAAAAGAAAATATGGAGGTTTTTTATATGGAGGAGAAACAGATCACAGTCGAGATAAAAGGAGAAAAAAAGACCTGTCCGAAAGGAACGGCTTTACTGGATATTGCACAGCAATATCAGACAGACAGAAAGATTGTCCTGGCACAGGTGGACGGAAGATTAAAGGAACTGTTCTGGAAGCCGGAGTGCGACTGCAAAATTTCTTTTATTACTACAAACGACCAGGAAGGGATGGCAGCATATCGCCGCAGTATGACTTTGCTGCTTTTAAAAGCACTGTATCATGAAGCAGGGCATGACCAGATCCGGCGTGTGGGGATTCATTTTTCTGTCAGCAGCGGGTATTACTGCACCGTTGACGGAAATGTGCAGATCGATCAGTCTTTTCTTGATAAAGTTTCCACACGTATGCATAATATGATTGATCAGAAAATACCGATCAACAAAAAGACGATCGGTACTGACGAGGCTATTGTCCTGTTTGGGCAATATGGAATGAAAGACAAAGAAAAGCTGTTTCATTACCGCCGTGCTTCCAAAGTCAATATCTATGATATGGGTGGGTTTGAAGACTATTATTATGGCTATATGGTTCCGGATACTTCGTATCTTGGTGCATTTAAACTGTATCCATATGATGAAGGCTTTGTATTGCAAATGCCGCAGAAAAAGGAACCGGATATCGTGCCTGCATTTGAACCGGAGCATAAAATCTTTCAGGTAAGAAAAGAATCTCTGCGCTGGGGTGAAATGCTGGAAATTCCAACGGTCGGGGCATTAAATGATTATATTGTACGCCACGGTATTCATGACCTGATTCTGATACAGGAAGCACTGCAGGAAAAGAAGATTGCAGAGATTGCAGAAAAGATCGCATCCAATCCGAACAAAAAAATTGTCATGATCGCAGGTCCGTCCTCCTCCGGAAAAACAACCTTTTCCCACAGACTTTCCATCCAACTGGCAGCACATGGACTCAAACCGCATCCCGTTCCGGTAGACAATTATTTTGTAAACCGTGAAAATACACCAGTTGATGAAGATGGAAAACCAAATTATGAATGTCTGGGTGCCATTGATCTACAGCAGTTTAACGATGACATGAACCAGCTCCTTTCAGGCACCAGCGTGCGCCTTCCGGTCTTTGATTTTGTAAGCGGAAAACGAATCTATGCGGAGAAGGAAACAAAGCTTGGTGCAGAAGACATTTTGGTAATCGAAGGAATTCACTGTCTGAATGACGGGCTTTCCTTTGCACTTCCAAAAGAAAATAAATTTAAAATTTATGTCAGTGCACTGACGCAGCTTAACATAGATGAGCACAACCGTGTTCCGACAACAGACGGCAGGCTTCTGCGCAGGATTGTCCGGGATGCAAGAACAAGAGGAACCTCTGCAAAAGCAACGATCAGCATGTGGCCATCGGTAAGAAGAGGTGAGGAATCCTATATTTTTCCTTATCAGGAAGAAGCCGATGTGATGTTCAATTCGGCGCTGATCTATGAACTGGCTGTTTTAAAAATGTATGCCGAACCGCTTTTATTTGGAATCGGGCGTGAAGAAGAAGAGTACCGGGAAGCAAAACGTCTGTTAAAGTTTCTTGATTATTTTGTAGGAATTCCAAGTGAGAGTGTTCCCATGAATTCTATTTTAAGAGAATTTATCGGCGGCGGCTGTTTCCAAATCTGAAACGTATCATTAAAAAATCCCCTCTGTACCATAAATCCGGGTACAAAGGGGATTTTTAATGCTGCAAAGATTTCAGTCAAAGAAATTTTCGATGCGTTTTTTCTTATCGAAGAGATCATTATATTGCAGGATACTGTAGTTTTTCAAAGAGCTGTAGTATGGGGAATTCTCATCATCCAGGGCATAATATTTGCCGTCATTTCCATAATAACCATTGGCTGTCAGGATTGGTACTTCCTGATGCATATCCGAAAGAAAATGATTGAATGGAGATAATTTCATTCCGGTACTTTCCAGCATCAGTGTAGAAAGATAATTCATACTGATGTTTATATTTTCCTGTTCTTTGATATCGTAATTTGCCCAGACCAGAAACGGAGTCTTGTACAGCTCCATATTTTCTTCAGCGGTCAGCTTTTCTACATCCTTTCCTAACAATTTACTGTAGAAATCATTGGAAAGTCCAGGTTCATGATCACCAAAGAATACGATTACGGTCGGATCTTTCTGATTTTCAAAATATTCGAGCAGAGACTTCAGTGCCGTGTCTGAATGATGGATCAGATTCAGATAACGTCTTGCTTCCGGATCATCACATTTTCCTTCAATCGAGATCGGCATGTCCAGATTATCGAAATCTTTGTCGTATCCACTGTGGTTCTGCATTGTGACATTGAACAGATAAAATGGCGCATCACTTTCTTTTTTTGCCTGTTCATAACGGTCGATGATCAGATTGAAATCTGCCTGGTCTGAAACAAAATTGCGGATCAGATCAGAATCTGAAGGATTCATGTTATCCAGACTGATAAAATCGGAAAATCCAAGGTTTGGATAAACATTATTGCGATTATAGCCATTTGGGCGGAACGGATGAAAAGCGTACATGCCCTGGTAATTTTCTTTTCCAAGCTGCGTAGTCAGTCCCGGAAGCAGAGTTTTAATATACAACTGGTATGGAGTAGCCGATGCCGGAACAAAGGCTTTGGATAAACCGGTCAGAAACTCAAATTCTGTATTGGCTGTCTGACCGCCAAAGACCGAGACGTAAGAAAAACCTTTGACGGCATTTTTCTTCAGGTTGTGATAAAACGGAATCACATCTTCGTTTGTCTTTAAATCGCCGATTGCCTGGAGATCTGCAAAGGCCTCATCCATGATTACGATCACATTCGGCTTCCTGGTATCTGCTGTTTCCTGTGCACTGTCACGATAAGGTGCGGCAATTTTCTCGGCTGCCGACGGAGAATAACCATCTGGCTTATCCACCATCATAAGCTGAAGGCTGCGCATAAAAGTAAGGATACAGCCATTTTTACGGTAAGATTTGATCGGGCGGAAAGTATTTACAGTAACATGCATGGGATTGGTCATAACCGGTGTATAGAGCATCACCCAGAAAGAAGCAAAACAGATTGCTGTACTGGATACAAGATACTGGATACGTTTTTTTCCTTTTGGCAGGTGGAATGCCTCCACGCGAAAAAGAAGCACACACCAGAAAATAAGACCGGTCAGCGAGATCAGTCGTACGGCATCAAGGGAATACTGATAATTGCCGACAACGTTCATGGCAGTCCCCATGATGGTCAGATCTGATGCCAGGATCGGTATACCGCGAAATGTAGTGGTAAAGTAATTTGCAATGGAAAATACAATGCTGAAGATACAGAGAAAACATCCTGAAAAACGTGTACTGTTTGTCAGCGAAAGCAAAAAAAACATCACAAAATACAAAAGAAGCAAAGTGATAATAAAACGCAGTAAGTAAACAATACGGAAAGAGCGGAAGATCAGCCCTGGTCCCGCAGGATTTGCATATTCCAGAAACAGCAGTGCTGTAAGCGGTGTCAGCCAGAAAACGATATGCGAAATCTTTTCGGCATGTACATTTTCTTTTAAATAATCGCTCAGGCATATAAAAATACCTGCCAGTGTAAAACAGAACATTATTACGATGTTTTTCCTATAAAAAACAATGCTGCCATCTTTGAAACCGTGAAAAATATCCAATGTGAAGCAGCCATAGAGAAAAAGCAGAACAAACAACAGACAGCCGGCAAGCTGAAGCGGTTTTTGTTTTTTTATATTTAGTTTTGGCATTGGTATACACTCCCTTTTTAATTTTCAGGCTTTTGAACCTGGCATCATTGCATTATACCAAATCGAACGTTGACAGTCAATGAAAGAAATGTTAAGATAATCTTATATTTGCGAGTAGGATAAATGATCGCGGCTGGTAAAACGAAAGGTGCCAGACGAGGAAAGTCCGGGCTTCACAGGGCAGGATGCCGGATAACGTCCGGCGGAGGCGACTCCAGGGACAGTGCAACAGAAATATACCGCCGGCTGCGGCCGGTAAGGGTGGAAGGGCAGTGTAAGAGACTACCGCCCTGCTGGTAACAGCAGGGGCATATGTAAACCCCATTCGAAGCAAGACCGAGCAGAGACATATGGCGGCCCGTCAGTTTCAGGTTGGTTGCTTGAGCCTTACGGTAACGTATGGCCTAGATAGATGATCATTCACGACATAACCCGGCTTATCGTTCTGCTCGCAGAAAAAAGCAGGCACAGTAATTCGTTACTGTGCCTGCTTTTTCGATTTATTTACTTTTGAGTTTTGCATCGTGATATTTTTCGTCACAGTATCTGCATCGGTAAATCTCTTTTTCTTCATTGGAAAGGACAAAAACCTGATCCAGTCCATGTTCGATCGATGTGATACAACGAGGATTTTTACATTTGATCACATTTACAATCTGTTTTGGAAGATGGAGTTTTTTCTTATCGACAATTTTTCCGTTCCGGATGATGTTCACGGTAATATTATGATCAATAAAACCAAGAATATCGAGATCCAGCATATCAACAGGACATTCAACCTTGATAATGTCTTTTTTGCCCATTTTATTGCTGCGTGCATTTTTGATGATAGCGACACAGCAGTCGAGCTGATCCAGTTTCAGATGATGATAGATGGACATGCTTTTTCCGGCTTCAATGTGGTCGAGAACCACACCTTCATTTAACTGACCTACATTTAACATACTTTCACCTCCAGAAGTGTAAGAATCAGAGCCATACGGGCATAAACAGCATACTGAGCCTGTTTGAAGTAAGCAGCTCTCGGATCGTCATCAACCTCAACTGCGATTTCATTGACACGCGGGAGTGGATGCATAACGATCATATCCTGCGGTGCAAGTTCCATTTTTTTCTTATCCAGAATATAGAAATCTTTCATGCGGACATAATCTTCTTCATTAAAGAAACGTTCTTTTTGCACACGGGTCATATAGAGTACGTCCAGTTTTGGCAGAGCATCCTCCAGACGTTCTACTTCTTCAAAAGCTATGTTATTTTCGCGCAGGACATCGTCACGGATATAACTTGGAATACGCAGTTCTTCCGGAGAAATCAGGACAAAACGGATTCCGGTATAGCGGACCAGTGCGCTGATCAGGGAATGAACTGTACGACCGAACTTTAAGTCACCGCAAAGACCGATCGTCAAATCGTCCAGTCTTCCTTTCAGGGAGCGGATAGTCAGAAGATCCGTAAGCGTCTGGGTCGGATGCTGGTGCCCGCCATCTCCGGCATTGATCACCGGAATCGGAGAATGTAAGGATGCTACGAGCGGTGCACCTTCTTTAGGATGACGCATCGCACAGATATCGGCATAACATGCTACCATGCGGATGGTATCGGCAACGGTCTCACCTTTTGCGGCAGAGCTGGAATCGGCCGAAGAAAAACCAAGTACATTACCACCTAAATTCATCATAGCAGCTTCAAAGCTGAGACGGGTACGTGTGCTTGGTTCATAAAAAAGAGTCGCTAATTTTCTGCCATCACATGCGTGGGCATATTTTTTCGGATTTGCTTCAATATCATTTGCCAGGTTCAGGAGCTGATCCAGTTCTTCCACACTGAAATCCAGCGGGCTCATTATATGTCTCATAATTTCCTCCTTTTAACTTTAGATTTTCTCTATCATATACCATTTGGGAATGGATTTCAAGATGAAGTTGAGCCATTTTTTTTCGCCAGAAATTCAAAGAACAGACCACAGGCAAACCACAGTGGTGCATAGTCAAGACGTATAACTCCGTTAATGTGATAAGGGGTATGTGAATAATCCCAGGGACAGCAATGGTGCTTTTTCAAAATGCTGCCGCTGATATATTCTACTGAAAAAATAAGAATCATATAAAAACAGCCGCGGAAAAACAGCGAACACTTCCGAAGCAATGCTGCAACCGGACCGATAAAAGCCGCCATGCCGTAAATGGGAAACATCCATAAAGACGAATGACCGGTCAGTGTTTTATCCCGGCGGCGAAAAGAAAGAAAACCTGTCCATAAAAGTTCCAGACACCACCCGCAGACTCCATATTGAATAAATTTTTTTTTCATAGGAAAAGAATGTCCACAATATAGAAAGATTATACAGTCATATCCTATAATGTTCTTGCAAAATCATTTTGGGTATACTATAATTCAACGTGATAGATGCGAAAAAAGAAGAACAATAGCGCATCATGATAATTTGAACAAGAATGGAGTTCTATGAATTACGAAGAAGCAAAAGCGTATCTGGATGATGCAGCCAGATACGGAAGTGTTCTCGGACTGGATACGATGAAAGAACTGCTTAAAAGGCTTGGAAATCCGCAGGATGATCTCAAATTCATCCATATCGGAGGCACCAATGGCAAAGGATCGGTACTTTCGTATCTTTCTACCGTTCTGAAAGAAGCAGGTTATCGCGTTGGACGTTATATTTCGCCGACGCTGTTTTCATACCGGGAACGTATACAGGTAAATGAAATATACATAAAAAAAGATGCTCTGGCAAGGCTGACGATGCAGATACAAAGCTGTGTCGATGAGATGGTACAAGACGGTGCGCCTCATCCGACCGCTTTTGAGATCGAGACGGCACTTTGCTTTCTCTATTTCAGGGAGGAAAAGTGTGACCTGGTCGTTCTGGAGGTCGGCATGGGAGGAGCTTCCGATGCCACAAATGTCATAAAGACGACGGTTCTGGAAGTGCTGGCATCGATCGGCATGGATCATATGGGGGTTCTTGGAAATACTCTGTCGGAGATCGCTGCATGCAAAGCCGGTATTATCAAACCGGATACTGCGGTGGTCAGTATGAGACAGCAGCCGGAAGCCATGGAAGTGATCCGTCAGGTATGCCACAGTCAGCATGCAGAGCTGCATATTGCGGATATTGGAAATGCATCAGACATCGTATACGGATGTGAGGAGCAGCGTTTTTCCTATGGCGGGTATGACCGCCTTACGATCCATCTGGCAGGTTCTTATCAGATCGCCAATGCCATTCTGGCAGTGGAGGCAGTAAAAGCCCTGATCGATCTTGGCTATGCCATTTCAGAAGAAAACCTGCGGAGCGGCCTGCAAAAAACGGTCTGGAAAGGCAGATTTACGGTTCTTCAAAGAGATCCATATTTTATTATAGACGGAGCACATAACCGCGATGGGGCAAAGGTACTGGCTGATTCGGTGCGTCAGTATTTTAAGGGCAGAAAGCTTCATTACATTATGGGCGTTTTTAAAGATAAAGAATACGAAACGATCATAGATCAGATGTCTGTATTTGATGCGGATGTGATCACGGTAGAAACACCGGGGAATCCACGTGCACTGCCGGCTGAGGCACTGGCAGAAACATGGAAAAAGAAAAAAGCGGATGTAACATCTGAGAAAATGATAGAAAATGCGGTAAGAAAGAGCCTGAAAAGGGCAGAAAAAGACGATGTGATCCTCGCTTTCGGATCCCTCTCATTTCTAGGTGAGATTGTGAAAGCTCTGGATACAATAAGAAGTGAGGTTTGAAAACTATGGTAGATCAGGAAAAAGTAAGAGAAGGTGTACGACTGATACTGGAAGGTATCGGGGAGGATGTAAACAGAGGGGGACTGATAGAGACACCGGACCGTATTGCGAGAATGTACTGTGAACTGGCAGGAGGCATGGATCAGAATGCAGAGACTCATCTGGAGAAGCGTTTTCATGTAGACAATGCGGATATGGTTCTTGAGAAGGATATCACATTTTATTCCATGTGTGAGCATCATATGCTTCCGTTCTTTGGAAAAGCACATGTTGCCTATATTCCAGACGGCGAGGTGGTCGGACTGAGCAAGATCGCAAGAACCGTAGAAGTTTTTGCAAGAAGACTGCAGCTTCAGGAGCAGTTGACGGCACAGATCGCCGATGCATTTATGGACAATCTGCAACCGCAGGGTGTTATGGTCATGATCGAAGCTGAGCATCTCTGCATGACGATGCGAGGGATCAAAAAACCGGGTGCACAGACGGTAACTACTGTCACAAGAGGTGTATTCGACCACAGCAAAGAGCTGCAGGATACTTTTTATCAGATGGTGCGTTTATAATGGAAATGGAACGTGTAAATCAGATTTTGCGGCACACACTTTATCAAAACTGCCGCAGACAGATTGATGAAAAAGAAAAAGACCGGATTTTCTGTGGCCATGATATGGGGCATCTGCTGGATGTTGCCAGACTGGCTTGGATTTTTAATCTGGAAGCAAATCAGGAAATATCGAAAGAGCGGATCTATGCAGCCGCTCTTCTTCACGATATAGGGAGACATATTCAGTACGAGAACGGGATGCCGCACCAGATCGCGGGGCTTCCGGTCGCAGAGCAGATCCTGAAGGACTGCGGTTTTACTCCGGAAGAGATCAGGGAAATTCTGTATGCGATTGAAAATCACCGCAACAAAGAGATGTTAAAGCGAAATGATCTTGCCGGGATCTTATACCGGGCAGATAAAATGTCCAGATGCTGCTTTGGCTGCCGTGCCGAAAAAGAGTGTAACTGGAGTCCGGAAAAGAAAAATATGCAGATACAGTACTGAGGCAGAATATACGAAAAGAGGAAAAGCAGATGAAGATAGGAAACAAAGAATTTGACCTGAAAAATCACGCTTATGTGATGGGGATTTTAAATGTGACACCGGATTCTTTTTCCGACGGCGGAAAGTGGAACGACAAAGACCGGGCAATGCGCCACACACAGGAAATGGTAGAACAGGGAGCAGAGATCATTGACATCGGCGGTGAGTCCACAAGACCTGGTTATACACTGATTTCTGATGAAGAGGAAATCTCCAGAGTGGTTCCGATGATCGAGATGGTAAAGAAGAACTTTGATGTTCCGGTTTCTATTGATACTTACAAAAGCAAAGTGGCAGAAGCGGCACTCGATGCAGGAGCTGATCTGGTCAACGACATCTGGGGTCTGAAGTACGACCCGGATCTCGCAGGTGTGATTGCCCGGAAAAATGCACCATGTTGTCTGATGCATAACCGCAAAGAGCCGGATTACACTGATTTTATTGCAGATTTCCTGAAAGACATGCAGGAAACCATAGACATTGCAAAAAAAGCAGGTATCGCCGATGAGAATATCATCCTCGATCCGGGTGTTGGGTTTGGCAAGACTTATGAAAATAACCTGGAGATCATCAACAAACTGGAGTGCATGCATACGCTCGGCTATCCGATCCTGCTTGGGACATCCAGAAAATCGGTGATCGGACTGACACTGGATCTTCCGGCGGATCAGAGAATGGAAGGAACTGTGGCAACCACCGTGGTCGGTGTGATGAAGGGGGCTGCTTTTGTCCGCGTACACGATGTAAAAGAAAATTACCGTGCCCTGAAAATGACAGAAGCCATCCTTGGCAGATAACAGGCAGATGGGAGAATGATGATGGATACGATTTATATCAAAGATCTGGAAGTATTTGCCAACCATGGTGTCTATCCGGAGGAAAACAAGCTGGGTCAGAAGTTTGTGGTCAGTGCGGATCTTTCAGTGGATGTGAGGATGGCGGGACTGACAGACGAACTGGAATATTCGGTAAATTACGGAGAAGTCAGCCATACGATCCGGAATTTTTTACAGAAACATACCTTTAAGCTGATTGAAGCAGCAGCAGAAGGACTGGCAGCAGAGCTGTTTGGCAAATATCCGCTGATCCTGGCACTTCGCCTGGAGATCCAGAAGCCGTGGGCTCCGGTAGGACTTCCTCTGCGTACAGTTTCCGTGGAGATCAGAAGAAGCAGACATACCGTTTATATTGCACTTGGCTCCAATATGGGTGATAAGGCGGCCTATCTGAAAGAAGCTGTGGAGAAACTTTCAAAACTGCCGGGCAGCAGCGTGAAAAAGGTATCTGATTTTATGAAAACCGAGCCATATGGTGTGACGGAGCAGGATGAATTTTTAAACGGTGTACTTGAGATGGAGACCCTTCTGACACCGCAGGAGCTGTTAGCCCAGCTGCATCGGATCGAGTCAGAAGCAAACAGAGAGCGTATCCTCAGATGGGGACCGCGTACCCTGGATCTGGATATTCTGCTGTATGATCAGGAGGTCATCGACACAGAAGAACTGCATATTCCGCATATTGATATGCAGAACCGGGATTTTGTTCTGGTGCCGCTCTCACAGATCGCACCGTGGGTACGCCATCCGGTTTTAAATAAGACAATAGAACAGTTAAGGAGAGAACTTGATGGTTGATTTACAGGATTTAAGAAATGAAATAGATTCCATAGACCGCCAGATGACAGAACTTTTTGAAAAACGTATGGAGATCAGCCGCAAGGTGGCAGAGTACAAGATCAGCACCGGGAAAAAGGTGTTTGACAAAGAACGTGAAAAAAAGGTGATTGAAAGAGCAAAAGACCTCACACACAACGGTTTCAACCGCCACGGGATTGAAGAACTGTTTTTGCAGATCATGGCAATGAGCCGCAAACTGCAGTATCAGTTGCTGGAAGAAAACGGTGTGGCAGGCCGTCTGCCGTTCATCGGTGTGGATAAACTGGAAAAAGAAAATGTGCGCGTGGTTTTTCAGGGCGTGGAAGGAGCATACAGTCAGGCGGCAATGCAGCAGTATTTTGGCGATGAGATCAGTTCTTTTCATGTGGAATACTGGAGAGATGCGATGGAGGCGATCGCAGAAGGTGCGGCAGACTATGCGGTGCTGCCGATTGAGAATTCAACGGCAGGAAGCGTCAATGATATGTATGATCTGCTGGTAGAATTTGAAAATTATATCGTCGGCGAGCAGATCATCCGTTGTGAGCATTGTCTGCTCGGACTTGAAAATGCTGAAATTTCCGATATCCGTACTGTCTATTCTCATCAGCAGGGACTTTCCCAGTGCAAGAATTTTCTGGAGGAGCACAGGGAATGGAAACAGATCCCGCTTGAGAATACCGCGATCGCAGCAAAAAAAGTGGCAGAGGACGGTGATGTGACACAGGCGTCCATTTCCAGTGCTTTTGCCGCAAAATGTTTCGGACTGAAAATATTGCAGGAGAATATTTACAGCAATAAGGCCAATTCTACCCGCTTTATTATTGTGACAAACCAGAGAATTTATCAGAAAGATGCAAAGAAGATCAGTATTTGTTTTGAAACACCGCACACCAGTGGCTCTCTTTATAATATCTTATCTCATTTTATTTATAATAATTTAAACATGTTCGGCATCCAGTCCAGACCGATCCCGGGACGTAACTGGGAGTACCGTTTCTTTATTGATTTCGAGGGAAATTTAAATGACAGTGCAGTCAAAAATGCCCTGCGTGGTATCCGTGAAGAGGCAACCAACATGAAAATACTTGGAAATTACTGAAAATACAGCGGCTTTTGCAAAAAAGCTGCTGTTTTTGGAAAGGTTGATAAAAATGTTTCGAATTGATGAATTAGTAGTATACCGAGAATATGAACAGGAGCAGGATCAGATCTTAAACGATATGGCATTTATTGTGGAAGGAACAGAAACACTGGAAATACCGGTTTTGGATCTTCGGGGTCTTTATTTTTCCTGCATCCATAAACTGACCGAGCTTGCCGGAACCTATGGATTTGAAGGAAACCTCTGGCATGGCTATCTGACCTGGCTTCTGGTGAACAACGAAAATGTGTTCAGCCATGCAGGCGAGATCCGCGGCGAGGTGGACGGCAGCATCAATGCACTGGTGGAGCATGATTATGAGATTTTCCGTGAACTGTATGCCCTGGATTTTGATGCCCTGGAGGAAAAACTGGGTGCACATTGTTTTTCCATGATCGCAGATTATGTCAACGCACCGCAGAGCAGCAAAGTATTTAACGAGCGTATCCGTGACCGGATCTGCGAACTGAGCGTAAAGCTTGCAAAAGCGAAAGATGTTCATGAATTTAAGGAGGATATGACTTCTTTTTATAAAGATTTTGGTGTAGGAAAATTTGGACTGCATAAGGCATTTCGCGTGGCACATAACGAGGACGGTGTGCAGATCGTACCGATCACCAAGATCGCACACGTACATCTGGATGACCTGGTAGGATATGAGCTGGCAAAGAAGAAACTGATCGAGAACACCGAAGCTTTCGTACAGGGAAGAAAGGCAAACAACTGCCTGCTTTTTGGTGATGCCGGCACCGGCAAGTCTTCCAGCATCAAAGGCATCCTCAATGAATATTATGATCAGGGACTGCGCATTATTGAAGTTTACAAACATCAGTTCCAGGATTTGAATGATGTGATCGCACAGATCAAAAACCGAAATTATCGTTTTATTATCTATATGGATGATCTTTCCTTTGAGGAATTTGAAATCGAATATAAGTACCTGAAAGCTGTGATCGAAGGCGGACTGGAACGCAAACCGGAAAATGTGCTGATCTATGCAACTTCCAACCGCAGACATCTGATCCGTGAAAAATTCAGCGACAAAGAAGAGAGAAGAGACGATCTGCATACTTCCGATACCGTACAGGAGAAGCTGTCACTGGCATATCGTTTCGGACTGAAAATCTATTTTGGCTCACCGGGCAAAAAAGAATTCCAGGAAATCGTCCGCGTCCTGGCAGACAAACACGGAATCACAATGCCGGAAGATGAGCTGTTTTTAAAGGCCAATCAGTGGGAACTGCAGTATGGCGGTCTTTCCGGACGTACTGCACAGCAGTTTATTGATCATCTGCTTGGACAGGAGAGAAAGGACGTGTGAGTATGAAACTTTTTGCAGCAATCGATATAGGTTCCTACGAAGTAGAAATGAAAATTTTTGAGATCACCTCCGGAAAAGGAATCAAGGAGATCGACTGCGTGTGCCATCGCATGGAGCTTGGCAAAGATGTTTACCGGGATGGCAGGATCAGTGTAGAAATGACGGATGAACTCTGCCGGGTTTTAAATGATTTTGTGAGAATCATGAAGGGATATCGCGTGGATGACTGGCGTGTATGTGCCACAAGTGCGGTAAGAGAAGCGGCCAATCAGCTTGTTTTTCTCGACCGTGTGAAGCGCCATACTTCTCTTGACGTGGAAGTGCTTTCAAATGCATCGCAGCGTTTTATGGATTACAAATCGATTGCATCCAGAGAAAATGAATTCAACCGTATGATCCAGAAAGGAACAGCCATCGTGGATGTCGGAGGAGGCAGTATCCAGATTTCACTGTTTGATAAGGATCGCCTTGTTGCAAGCCAGAATATGAAGATTGGAAATTTACGTTTGCGTGAGCGGATGATGAACGAAAGGGTCAGTCTCAAACATTATGAGACTTTACTGACAGAAGTGGTTCGAAATGAATTTCTGGCATACAAGAAACTGTATCTGAAAGATCGTGTGATCTCTAATCTGATCGTAGTTGGAGATCATATCGGTGATGCTGTCCATAAAACGGTAATGACAAGAGCAGATTTCCTGCAGTTTTATGACGAAGTGATCTACCGCTCGGATGAAGATGCGGCAGGGCGCTGCGAAGTTCCGGAAGATGTGATTTCGGTGCTGCGTCCGTCCCTTGTCGTTTACCGGTGTTTTCTGGAAGCGACAGAAGTGGAAAATATCTGGATGCCGGGTCTGCATCTGACGGATGGCATGGCATATGAATATGCACAGCAAAGCAAACTTCTGAAGCTTGGCCATGATTTTGATGAAGATATCCTGGCAGCAGCAAGAAATGCCGCAAAGCGTTATCAGTGCAGCAAGTCACATATCAAAGTGTGTGAAGACATGGCTGTCGGCATTTTTGATAAGGTCAGAAAAATCCAGGGGCTTACAGATAGGGATCGTCTGCTGCTGCGCATTGCGGTGATCCTGCATGGATGCGGCAAATTTATCAGTCTTTCAAATGCCGGAGAGTCCGCTTATCATATTATCATGGCGATGGATATCATCGGATTGTCGGAGGAAGCGAAGGAGATTGTTGCAAATGTGGTGAAATATAACACGGTGCCGCTGGAAGAGTACGATAAGATAGGCAGCAGCAGTCTGATAACAAGAGAAAATTATCTGACGATCGCCAAGCTGACAGCAATCCTCGGGGTGGTAAATTCGCTGGACCGCAGCCACAAGCAGAAAACAAAAGAGGCAAAACAGACACTGCACGGAAACGAACTGGTCATTCAGTTATATTCGGATGAAGATCTGTCACTGGAAAAGAAAGAGTTTGCAAAAAAAGCAGCATTTTTCGAAGAGGTGTTCAGTATCCGTCCGGTGCTGCGTCAGAAGAAAATGATGTAATGAGGAGGAATCTGTATGGGTGAAATGGATTTAAAAAAAGCAGAATACTATACAAACCGTGAATTAAGCTGGCTTGGGTTTAACAACCGTATTTTAGGGGAGGCAAGAGATGTCACACTTCCGTTATTTGAACGGCTGAAATTCTTAAGCATCACCGCTTCCAACCTGGATGAATTTTTTATGATCCGTGTGGCATCTTTAAAAGATATGGTACATGCAGGTTATACCAAAAAAGACATTTCCGGGATGACAGCACAGGAACAGTTGAAGAAGATATTAAAGGAGACGCACGAACTGGTGGATCAGCAGTATTCTACTTATAATCGTTCTCTGATTCCGGCTCTGAAAAAGCGGGGGCTGAAAATTATTTCCGAGCATGAGAATCTAAGCGAAGAGCAGAAGAAATTTGTAGATGCTTATTTCGAGGAGAATGTCTATCCGGTTCTGACACCGATGGCGATGGATTCCTCCAGACCGTTTCCGCTGATCCGCAACAAAACCCTGAATATCGGTGCACTGATCTGCCGGAAAGACGGAAAAGAAAAACATAAGACACTGGATTTTGCGACGGTGCAGGTTCCGTCTGTACTGCCAAGGATCGTGGAGCTCCCGGAAGGAAAAGACGGGGAAAAACGTGTGATCCTTCTGGAAGAGATCATTGAGCGAAACATCGGACAACTGTTCTTAAGTTACGATGTCGTGTGTGCACATCCATACCGCGTCATGCGAAATGCGGATCTGACGATCGACGAGGACGAGGCGGAGGATCTGCTCAAAGAGATCCAGAAACAGTTAAAGAAACGTCAGTGGGGCGAAGTGATCCGACTGGAGATCGAAGGCAAGATCGATAAACGGCTGCTGGATATCTTGAAAGAAGAGTTTGCCGTGAGAGATTCGGATGTGTTTGAGATAGGCGGACCGCTGGATCTGACCTTCCTGATGAAGCTGTACGGCATGGAGGGATTTGAGGAGTACAAAGTGAAAAAATATATTCCGCAGCCGGTGCCGGCACTGATGAACGATGACAGCATTTTTGCCAATATCCGTAAAGGTGACATTTTGCTGCATCATCCGTATATGACATTTGCTCCGGTTGTCGATTTTGTGAAACAGGCTGCAAAAGATCCAAATGTTCTGGCAATCAAGCAGACGCTTTACCGTGTCAGCGGCAATTCGCCGATCATCGCTGCACTTGCACAGGCAGCAGAAAACGGAAAACAGGTTTCCGTTCTGGTTGAGCTGAAAGCCCGTTTTGATGAGGAAAACAATATCATCTGGGCAAAAAAACTGGAAAAAGCAGGCTGCCATGTTATTTACGGACTTGTAGGACTGAAAACGCACAGCAAGATCACGCTGGTTGTCCGCAGAGAAGAAGACGGCATCCGCCGTTATGTACATCTTGGGACTGGAAATTATAATGATTCTACAGCAAAATTATATACCGACTGCGGACTTTTAACCTGTGCAGAGCCGATCGGTGAAGATGCAACTGCGGTATTTAACATGCTTTCCGGCTATTCGGAGCCAAAACACTGGAACGATCTTGCCGTCGCACCAATCTGGCTTCGCAAACGTTTCCTGAAACTGATCGAACGTGAGAAAAACTGGGCCAAAGAAGGAAAAGAGGCACACATCATTGCTAAAATGAATTCTCTGTGTGACTGGGAGATCATTGCGGCACTCTATGCGGCATCCGCAGCCGGTGTGAAGATCGAACTGATCATCCGCGGTATCTGCTGCCTGAAAGTCGGCATCCCGCATATCAGTGAAAACATATCGGTGCGTTCGATCGTAGGCAACTTCCTCGAGCATGCCCGCATCTTCTATTTTTATAATGACGGGGCAGAAGAACTGTATATGGGCAGTGCGGACTGGATGCCGCGAAATCTGGACAAGCGTGTCGAGATCGTATTTCCGCTGAAAGACGAAAAGATCAAACAGCAGGCAAAGCACATTCTGGATATCCAGCTTGCCGATAACCTGAAGGCCCATATTCTTCAGCCGGACGGAAGTTATGAAAAGATTGACCGAAGAGGGAAAAAGACGCTGATCTGTGCACAGGATTATTTCTGCGAAGAAGCGATAAAAAATGCAAAACAGCCGGTTGATCCTGTTCTGGATCATGTTTTTATACCGGCAGAGGCGGCTGCAGAGCAGAATAAACTGCAAATGTATGAAAATATTTATGATAAAGATAACAGTTGACGCAACTTGCGGAACTTGTTATAGTAAAAGTATCGTATCCCTGTATGTTTAGGAAGAATTTTTTTGTGCAGAGATACAAAAAAGAAAAGGAGGAAACACATGAAGAAGAAAACAAGATCACTGAGTGTCAAGTTCTTTGCTTTCCTGGCAATGCTTCTGTTTTTCTGTATTCCTGCCTATGCAGGTGTAGTAGAAGAAACAGGAGAGTATGAGATCTACCCGACACCACAGAACGTCACCTACGGTGACAAAGAGATGCAGCTCACCGATCAGGTAAAACTGACGATCGGAAGCGGCATTGACAGTTACACGAAAACACGTATCACAGACACACTGAACGTGCTGAAACTGACCGGAAACGAAAACGCAGCAGCAGATAAGACGGAACTGATCGTCGGTGTATACGGTTCCGGGGATGCAGCTGACACCTACGGAAAAGCCAATGGAGCTGTTGCGGCAACCTTTGACAACTACGATGCTTATATGCTGTATGTTAAGGGCAGCAAAATTGTAGTACTTGGCAAAGACACCGATGCAGCATTTTATGGTGTCACTACTCTGAAACGTATTTTTGAACAGCTTTCTGCAGACAAAAAAATCAAAGAGCTGACGGTGACAGACTATGCAGAAGTACAGTTCCGTGGATTTATCGAAGGATATTACGGCAACCCATGGTCACTGGAAGACCGTATCGATCTGATGAAGTTTGGCGGCGAGATCAAGATGAACCAGTATGTGTTCGCACCAAAGGATGATCCATACCACAACAGTCAGTGGAGAGATCTTTATCCGACTGAAAATCTTGAAAACATCAAGAAACTTGCCCAGGCAGGAAACGAAAACAAATGCTTTTTCGTATATGCTCTGCATCCATTTATGAACAGACCATTTAATTTCAACAATTACGATGCAGATCTGAAAACCGTAAAAGCAAAATATCTGCAAGTGATCAAATCCGGCGTGCGTCAGATTGCCCTTCTGGAAGATGATGCGACCGGATCAAGTGCAGCAAACTTAAGCAGACTGCTTAATGACCTGACAGACTGGCTGACCAACCTGAAGAACTCCGAATATCCGGATCTGAAGACGGATATTCTTTACTGCCCGAATGATTATATGGGAAATGGTTCTTCCGCGAAACTGAAAGGCATCAATGCTTCTGCAAACCGTCAGGTACATATGGTCATGACCGGTAATGCAATCTGGGGACAGGTAACTGCAAATTTTGCAGACAATTTCTATAATAATGTAGCATCTGATGGTGTTGCAGGACGTTATCCATATATGTGGGTAAACTGGCCATGTAACGATAACTATAAAACCGGTCTGATCATGGGTGGTCACAACACCATTCTGCACACCAGAATCAACGGCCGTAAATACGAAGGTATCATCCTCAATCCGATGCAGCATTCGGAACCTTCCAAAGTAGCGATCTTTACCGCAGCAGATTATTGCTGGAAACCATGGGACGCAAAAGAAGAAGGTGATCAGGCATGGGAAGATTCCTTCAAATATATCGACCATGTTACTGCACTGGAATCCGATTCTTCCACAGCCCTGCGTGAAGTTGCAAAACACATGATCTATCAGGGACCTGTTCAGACAGCCGGAAGACAGGCAAAATTCGAAGAGTCTGTTGCCCTGAAAAACAAACTGGCAGAGATCCAGAAAAAAGTAGAAGCAGGAACGGTTACGACAGCAGAGTTGGATGATATGCGTAACGAGTTCAAGACCATTTACGATGCAGCCGTAAAATATCTGACAGATGCAGCCAACACACGTATGAGCGAACAGATAACCCCGTTCCTGAGCTGTCTGCGCGATGAATGTGAAGCGAATATCGAACTGATGGATGCTCTGAAAGCCGTACGGACAAAAGAAAATGATAAAGTATGGGAGCACTATTCTGCAGCTCAGAGTTTATATGAACGTTCCCGGACTTATGGATTCCGTTATGTAAATGAAACAAAATATGCGACAGCAGGTCTGCTCTACATTGTTCCGTTTACCGAAAAAGTCATGAAAAATGTTTCTGATACCGTAAAACAGATCATTGACCCGGAACATATCAAACTGGAGAGAACCCTGATCTACCGTGTCGGCGGAACAGAAAACTCCGGAAATACCGGAAATGCAGCCAATGCAATTGATGGAAACTTAAATACCAACTTCCAGATCCAGACCGACCAGCAGACTGGTGACTATGTAGGACTGCTCTTTAATCAGGTGACACCGGTTAAGAAGATGACCGTTTCCATGGCATGCAGTGGCCATGAAGATGACTACATTCCAAACGGTGTAATGGAATATACTGTGGACGGCAGCAGCTGGACGGCATTTGAGACACAGCCGGCGGCCGGTTCTACTAAAGATGTCACTCTGGAGCTTACAGAAGCAAAAGAGATCAAAGGCTTCCGCTGGAAGAACAGCAACAACGATAAAAACCGCTGGCTGATCATTCGTGAGATTTCCTGTGATGCATTTGAAAAAGATGGCAACAGCGAAGCTGCAGATAACAAATATACCGGAACCATCAGCTATACGAGCGGATGGACACTGTACAGTTCCGGAAGCTATCCACTGTCCAATCTGACAGATGGAAGTGATGCCACCTATATCTGGGTAAATCCAAGTACCAGCACAAAAGATGCTTCTATTGTAGGTGATTATATCCAGATGGATCTTGGTGAAACAAAAGATGTCTATAAAGTGAGAACAGTTGTCGGTGCCAACAACGGTGACAAATGGGTAAAATATCACTATGAATATTCTGTGGATGGTTCCAACTGGACGAAGAAGGAAGTTCATACCGGTGCCGCAAGCGGTTCTGATGAATACATCGAAAATCTGGAAGGTGCTTCTGCACGTTATATCAGAATTGTAAATGACCAGCAGGTAGCCGTATGGGTGAAATTCAGTGAATTTGCTGTTTATGGAAAAGAAGCAGAAGTAACCGGCGATGTTATGGATTACACCAACACTGGTGACGAAGACTGGAAAGTAACCTATGGTGACGAAGTTTCCAAAGTCTATGCAAGAGACAATGTAACCCTGAAAGCAGGACAGTATATCGGACTGAAACTTGACCGTATCCATGCGATCGCATCTGTTGATGTAACAGGAAACGGAACAGACAAACTGACACTTCAGACCTCCCTGAATCAGAAAGAATGGAAAGACGGTTCCTCTGCAACAAGTGCCCGTTACATCCGCCTGATCAATAAAACATCCGCAGATGTTACGTTCAGCCTGAGTAAATTTGAAGTAACAAACGATGAGATCGGTGCTATGGATCTGCTTGCGACAACCATCGGCGGTGAATCCAACAGTAACGATGCGAGAAAGCTTGGCACAACAGCAAACTGGATGGACGGCGATCTGACATCGAAGGCAAAATATTGTGCACCACCAAACGCGGGTGATTATGTAACCTATACCCTTGGACAGGAGATCACACTGAAATCCCTGAAAGTATATGTTCTGGATACTGCGTTTGATTATCCAAGAGATGCTGTTATTCAGGCATCTGTGGATAATAAAAACTGGAAAGACGTACTCACTATCGGTGATGGCGTTGAAAATGATGCGAGCGATGCAAGCACAAAACCGGCAGAAAATGGATGGACACATGACAGTGTAGATGTAGCTTATTCTTATATGGAAAACACAAACATTGACAATGTAAAAGCAAAATACATCCGTCTGTACTTTACAGCAGGATACAGCTCCCGTTGGGTAGAACTCAATGAGATCCAGCTTAACGGCGGTGCATATATTCCAACCGTAAATGATCCGACATTTGAGACCGATGCTGCTCTGCAGAGAGGTCAGGAGCCTTGGAACTTAAATGACGGTGATCTGACAACCGCATTTGTACCGGATATGACGGATAAGACTGAAGGTTCTCTGGTATATCATCTGTCTGATACAACAAACGTACGTAAACTGAATATTGTACAGAAATCCATCAGCAATGCAACTGTTTATGTTCGTACCGGTGAAAATAACTGGGTAACACTTGGAACATTAAATAAGAGCCTGACTACATTCTATACTTATATGTATGATCAGGTATTAGATGTAAAACTTACCTGGAGTAATGTAAAACCGGCAATCTGTGAAATTATTACACTGGAATGCCCGAAACAGTCTGACGAAGAATTGAAAACGGAAGAAACAGAAGCAGCTATAACCGCATTAAAAAATGAAACAGAAAATGCGGAAACCAAGAGCATCTATGAAGCAGGAAATGAAAAAGGAATTTATACGTCCGAAAGCTGGAATGCATTTAAAACCGCATATGAAAATGCGAAAAATGCAAAAGCAGATGCAACAACCGAAGAACTTCAGAGCCTGCTTGCTGCTTTACAGAGTGCAAGAGCAAATCTGAAAAAAGCAGATACACAGACACCGGATACTCCTAAGCAGCCGGGAACACCGACTACTCCATCCACTCCATCTACTCCATCCACACCGTCCAATCCTGGACAGACGGCAGTAAAAGAAACGGTAAACAAAAACGTAACTTACCGCATCTTAAATGAAAATAAGAAAACAGCAGCCGTTATTGGTGTCGGAGGAAGTAAAGGAAAGAATGTAACTTCCGTAACTATTGCCAGGACAGTTAAGATTGGCAACGTTACTTACAAAGTAACCCAGATCAACAAAAATGCTTTCAAAAATTGCAGGAAGCTGAAGAAAGTAACCATCGGAAGCAATGTGAAGAAGATTGGCAAGAATGCATTTGCAGGCTGCAGCAAACTGAAAACAGTCAATATGAAAAAGGCAAATGGCATCACTTCTATTGGAAGTAAGGCATTTAACAAGATCAGTGCAAAAGCCAAAGTAACCGTACCGGCAAAAAAACTGACAAAATATTCAAAAATGCTGAAAAAAGCAGGACTGCCAAAGAAAGCAAAAATCAAAAAATAAGAAGTAACACAAAGAGCGGGAGAGAACTTTAAGTTCTCCCCGCCCTTGTCTTTTAAAGCTGATATGGCAAACTGATGGACAACAAAAAAGAACAGGAGATCTAAAATCAATTCCTGTCCTTTTATATTCGCTTTTTTAATTTATGATCCTTATGCTCTTTCAACTTTATCAGAACGTAAGCATGAAGTACATACATACATTTTCTTTGTTCCACCGTTTACTTTAACGCGAACAGATTTAATGTTGGATTTCCACATTTTATTGGATCTTCTATGAGAATGACTCACGTTGTTACCGAAATGAGCTCCCTTATCACAAATAGCACATCTAGCCATGACTGCACCTCCTTGACATTATATTGCCTACAATAGGCTTACAACAATAGGTATTTTACCAGAAGCGAATGGATAATGCAAGCAAAAAATGCGAAAATTTAAAAAAACTGTAAAAAATCATTTTTCATGTTTCCTTTTTATATGAAACAGGTTATAATGGAAACATATCGTTATAACCTAGGAGGTATCAGAATATGAAAGGAAGAATGGAAACAGAGCTTGGTTCGATCCTGATTGACACAGATGTGATCGCTACTTATGCCGGAAGTGTTGCAGTAGAATGTTTTGGTATTGTAGGCATGGCAACTGTAAGTATGAAAGATGGACTGGTCAGACTTCTGAAAAAGGACAGCCTGAAAAATGGTATTCAGGTGACGGTCGATGACAATAAAATTTCTCTGGATTTTCATGTGATCGTGGCATATGGTGTCAGCATTTCTGCTGTTTCAGATAACCTGATCAACAATGTCAAATATAAAGTAGAAGAGTTTACCGGCATGGAAATTCACAAGATCAATATTTATGTAGAAGGTGTCAGACCGATAGATTAAGGAGGAACCCGTTGTGGAAACAAATACAATCAATGCCGAACTTTTTGCCAGGATGTTTCTGGCAGGAGCTAAAAACCTGGAATCAAAGAAAGAATGGATCAATGAACTGAATGTTTTTCCGGTGCCGGATGGAGATACCGGTACGAACATGACAATGACGATCATGGCTGCAGCAAAAGAAGTTGCCGCTCTTGAAAATCCGACGATGGAAGTTCTTGCAAAGGCAATCTCTTCCGGCTCCCTGCGTGGAGCAAGAGGAAATTCCGGTGTTATTCTTTCCCAGCTATTCCGTGGTTTTACAAAAGGCATCAAAAAATATGAAGAAGTAGATGTGGCCATACTGGCTGCCGCATTTCAGAAAGCTGTTGAGACTGCTTACAAAGCCGTTATGAAACCAAAAGAAGGTACCATCCTTACAGTTGCAAAAGGTGCTGCCGAAAAAGCCCTGGAACTGGCCGAAAGCGATATCTCACTGAATGATTTTATCTGTCAGGTGATCCGGGAAGCGGAAGCAGTACTTGCAAAAACGCCGGATATGCTTCCGGTGCTGAAAGAAGCTGGTGTTGTGGATTCCGGCGGACAGGGACTGGTTCAGGTATTAAAAGGAGCTTATGACGGATTCCTTGGCAAAGAGATCAATTATGAAGTGGAATCTGCAAAAGAAGCGGCAGATACTTTCAGTTCCGATGCACCTGCAAAAGAAACAGAGATCAAGTTTGGTTATTGTACAGAATTTATCATCATGCTGGAAAAAGAATATACACCGCAGACAGAACAGGAATTTAAAGGTTTTCTGGAGTCCATCGGTGACTCGATCGTGGTCGTATCAGATGATGAGATTGTCAAGGTTCATGTACATACCAATGATCCTGGAAAGGCAATTTCAAAAGCACTCACGTATGGTTCCCTGACACGTATGAAAATTGACAATATGCGTGAAGAACATCAGGAAAAGCTGATAAGAGACGCTGAAAAAGTAGCAGAACAGCAGAAATTTGAGGAAGAAGAACGTAAAAAGATGGTACCGGTCAAACCAGTTGGATTTATTTCGGTCTCTATCGGGGATGGAATCGGTGATATTTTCAAAGAACTGGGCGTAGATTATCTGATTGAGGGCGGTCAGACTATGAATCCTAGCACCGAGGATATGCTGCGTGCGATCGAAGAGGTCAACGCAGAGACCATTTATATTCTGCCGAACAACAAAAATATCATTCTGGCAGCTAATCAGGCAAAACTGCTGACAAAAGATAAAAATGTGATCGTTGTTCCGACCAAAACGGTTCCGCAGGGTATCACTGCAATCGTAAGCTACAATGCAGAAGCTTCCGTAGAAGAAAATACCGAAGCCATGCTCGAAGAGATCAAAAATGTCAAAACCGGTCAGATTACCTATGCTGTCCGTGATACTCATATTGATGATAAAGAAATCCACGAAGGAGATATCATGGGAATTGGCGATCACGCGATTCTTGCAGTTGGAAAAGAAATCGAAGCAGTTACACTGGAAACTATCTCTTTGATGGATGCAGAAGATGCAGAACTGATCACGGTATATTACGGTGAAGATACCAAAGAAGAGGATGCCAGAAAACTGGAAGAAATGCTGACAGCAAAATATCCGTCCTGCGATATCGAACTTTATGCAGGCGGGCAGCCGATTTATTATTATGTAGTTTCTGTGGAGTAAAATATGAATGAATTATCACCGATTACAGAGTTAAAGGGCATTGGTGAGAAAACAAAGAAACTGTTTGAACGGGTTGGCATTACAACGGTCAGTGAACTGCTTTACTATTTTCCGCGTGATTACGAAAAATATGGAGAGCTTCAGAGCGCAGATACCGTAAAGGATCATGAAATGGCGGTTCTTTACGGATATTTTCCGGTCATGCTTGCCGTAAAACGTATAAAAAACAGGCAGATCACATCCGGCATCTTTGAGAGCGGTTCCTCTAAAATAAGAGTTACCTGGTATAATATGCCTTATCTGCGCAGCACTTTAAAAGCAGGAACATACTGTGTACTGCGTGGAAAGGCATCGTGGAAAAATAAACAGTTGGTACTTGAACAGCCAACTGTTTTTTCTTTGGAAGAATACCGGAAAATCCAGGAATGTCTGCATCCAGTCTATCCTCTTACCGAAGGTCTTTCTGCGAAAACCATAGAAAAAGCAGTAAAACAGGCTCTTGAGAAGCTTCCGCCTGCAAAAGAAACTCTGCCCGAAAAAATAAGAAAAGAATATCATCTGTCTGAATACCGCTTTGCACTGGAACAGATTCATTTTCCGAAAGATCAGAAACATCTGCTTCTTGCAAGGCGCAGACTGGTTTTTGATGAATTTTATCTGTTTCTGCTTGCACTGAGCCATTTAAAAAAAATGAATGAAAAACAGAAACAGCCCTTTTCTGTCAAAAGAATTCCGCTGACAGATCAGATTCTTTTAAATCTTGACTTTTCACTTACCGGTGCTCAGCAAAAAGTCTGGCAGGAAATCGAACATGATATGACCAGTCCATATCTGATGTCGCGTCTGATCCAGGGTGATGTTGGCTCCGGAAAAACGATCCTTTCTTTTCTTGCATTATTTCTGGCAGCCGGAAACGGACTGCAGGGCTGCCTCATGGTTCCAACCGAAGTGCTGGCAGTACAGCACATGGAATCCATTACATCTCTGCTCCGGAAGCTTGAGCTTCCTTTCCATGCAGAGCTGCTGACAGGTTCCATGACGGCAAAGCAGAAAAGAGAAGCCTGTAAAAAGATTGAAAACGGCGAAGCTCAGATCATTATCGGAACGCATGCTGTTTTTCAGGAGAAAGTAAACTATAAAAATCTTGCTCTTGTTGTGACGGATGAACAACATCGCTTCGGAGTACGACAGCGCGAAGCATTGTCTGAAAAAGGAAATCTGCCACACGTAATGGTTATGAGTGCCACACCAATACCACGTACCCTCGCTGTTATTCTTTATGGAGATCTTGATATATCGGTTGTAGATGAACTTCCCGCCAATCGTCTTCCGATCAAAAACTGTGTGGTAGACACTTCCTACCGGCCAAAAGCATATCATTTTATAGAAAAGCAGATCAGCCTCGGACATCAGGCCTATGTGATCTGTCCGATGGTGGAAGAAAGTGAACAGATTGAAGCAGAAGATGTTATCTCTTATGCGGAAAAACTGCGTGCAGTGCTTCCTGAAAGCATTCGCATTTCATATCTGCACGGAAAAATGAAAGCTTCTCAGAAAAATGAGATCATGGAAGCTTTTCTGAAAAATGAAATACAGGTGCTTGTATCCACTACCGTGATAGAAGTCGGTGTTAATGTGCCAAATGCTACTGTTATGATGATTGAAAATGCCGAACGCTTCGGGCTGGCACAGCTCCATCAGCTTCGAGGCCGTGTCGGGCGTGGCGATGCCCAGTCTTACTGTATCATGTGTTACGGAAAAGATGGCGAAAAAACAAAAAAACGCCTGGAAATCCTCAATCAGTCCAATGATGGCTTTTATATAGCCAGGGAAGATCTTCGTCTGCGCGGTCCGGGTGATCTGTTCGGAATCCGTCAGAGTGGAGAATTGATTTTCCGTATCGGTGATGTATATCAGGATGCCGCAATCCTGATGGAGGCAAACGAAGCAGTAAAGAAAACGCTTGAAGATCCACATTACCCGGACGGTGAAGAATATGTCCGTTTCAACCAGATTTTGAAGAAATATATGTATAAGGATCTGTGCAATCTGAATTTATAGTTGATAAATTGTAAAAAATGGTATATGATTAGAACGAATTGCTTTGAAAACAACAGAAATAAAATGTTTTTTTCATTCATGAGGAGGAAAATTATTATGGCAAACCGTAGACAGGCAAAGAAAAATGCTGCAGCAGCAGTAAACAAAGAAGTTGTAAAAAAAGAAGCAAAAGCTGTTGAAACCGCAGAAGCGGTAAAAGCAGAAGAAACTGCCGCATCTGTAAAAGAAGAAACTGCTGCATCTGTAAAAGAAGAAAAAGCTGTACCTGTAAAAAAAGAAGCTGCTGAAAAAGCAGAACAGTCAAAGAAAGCACCTGGAAGAAAAGCTGCTGTAAAAGAAGAATTTGTTCTTGAGTTTGCAGGAAAGCAGATCACACAGGATGAAATCCGCAAAAAAGTAAAAGAAAACTGGACAAAAGTTCAGAAAAACAAGATTAAAGATATCAAAACGATCAAAGTATTCCTGCAGCCGGAAAACAGCTGTGCATATTATACGATCAATGATGAAGGAAATGACAGCTATAAGATTGAACTTTAAAATGTCACAAGATGTCATACTTTGAAACACTTTCCAGTTTAAAACAGAATGAAATCCACATACTAAGACTGCAATCACAAAATTGCACATCTGAAAAAAGAAAACAAAAGGAAAAGTTCAAAGGAGGCATGTTATTATGGCAAATCGTTCATCTAATGTGGCGGCAGTACCGGAAGCAAAAAGTGCACTTGACCGTTTTAAAATGGAAGTGGCAAGCGAACTGGGAGTTCCTCTGACCGATGGTTACAATGGAAATCTGACATCCAAACAGAATGGTTCCGTTGGCGGTTATATGGTTAAAAAAATGATTGAGGCTCAGGAACGACAGATGTCCGGCGGTGCTGGTGCAGGCATGAGCGGAGGAAATGCTACTCAGTACTAATTTTCGCTGAATAACTGACAACAGGATTCTGATAAAAGGCAGGTAAGAAAGACAAAACTTTTCTTTCCTGCCTTTTTCAGATCACTTTTCCGGGAAATAATTTCCAGAAAATATCTTTTGTATATAATGTGACAAAATGCTTTCTTTTTTACAAGTGTCTGTGCTATAATGTATAACGTCTGCAGGAATAAGCGCAGAAAACTATTATAATCTGAGGTAGATAGAGAATGAACATAGGATTGATCGCGCATAATGCAAAGAAAAATCTCATAGAAGATTTCTGTATTGCTTACAAGCGTATTTTTGAAAAACATGAATTATATGCAACTGGTATTACCGGTAGACGTATCGAGGAAACTACAAACCTTCACGTCCACAAATTTCTTGCAGGAAGTGTGGGCGGAGACAAGCAGTTTGTTGAGATGATCGAACGCAACGGGCTGGATATGGTAATCTTTTTTTACAGTCCGCTCTTTACCAGTCCGCGCGAACCGAATATTGAAATGATCTCAAAAGCATGTGATATTTACAATATACCGATTGCAACGAACATCGCAACGGCAGAATCGCTTATTATCGGACTTCAAAAAGGCGACCTTGCATGGAGGGAAAATATATGACACTCACAGATATCAGCAATCTTTTTATGTTTGCCGGCGGTCTTGGCATGTTCCTCTACGGTATGCACAGCATGTCAGGTGGTATTCAGAAAACTGCCGGAAACAAAATGAAAGAATTGCTGGGAATTCTGACCAGTAATCATTTTACGGCTGTTCTTGTCGGCGCTCTTGTGACCGCAATTATCCAGAGCAGCGGCGCCACGACGGTAATGGTGGTTGGTTTTGTAAATGCCGGTATTATGACACTTACACAGGCGATAGGAGTGATCATGGGTGCCAATATCGGTACTTGTATCACGGCCTGGATTGTATCACTTGGTCAGCTCGGAGATGCATTTAAAGCTTTTTCACCTTCTTTATATGCACCTTTACTGGTTGGAATCGGCGCTTTTTTGATTATGTTCAGTAAAAAAGCAAAGAAACAGACGATCGGAGAAATCCTGGTTGGCCTTGGACTTCTCTTTATCGGTCTGGACTTTATGGGAGATGCAGCAGGAGATTATCTGCACCTTCCTGTTTTTACGCGTGCATTTGAATTGTTTGGAAGCAATCCGATCCTTGGTATTGCGATCGGTATGATCGTTACTGCAATCATGCAAAGTTCTTCGGCAGCGGTTGGTGTACTTCAGACACTCGCTGCGGCAGGCGGTGTTGTCACCGCAAGCTCTGCCATGTATATCAGTCTTGGATCCAATATTGGTTCCTGTTGTACGGCGTTGTTATCCAGCCTTGGTGAGTCACGCAATGCCAAAAGAGCTGCTGTGATCCATCTGACATTCAATGTATTGGGTGCCGTCCTGTGGGGAACCGGACTGTTTTTGCTGTTTCAGTTCCGCCCGGCTTTTGCTGCGATGGGAATTGACAGTGTGGGAATCTCCGTATTCCATACTGTTTTTAATATTGTTTGTACCGTACTGATGACACCGCTTCGCGGAAAACTGGTATCTTTATCCGGTATTCTGGTCAAAGGAAAGGACGATGCAAAGCAGGCATCGGAAAGCGATGATGCAATCACCCTGCGTCATCTGGATGACCGTATTCTGGAAACACCGTCTTTTGCAGTACAGAATGCCATTCTTGAGGTAGTGCATATGGGACGCATTACAAAGGAAAACATGGAACGTGCTTTCGATATCGTACTTCATCAGAAACCGGATCAGATCCATCAGGTATATCGAACCGAAAAAACGATCAATAAAATGGAAAAACTGATCACGGAATATCTGGTCAAAATCAGCAATCTTACTTTAAATGAGGAACAGCATCTGATTGTGAACGATCTCTTTTATTCCGTCAGTGATATCGAACGTGTGGGAGATCATGTCGAAAACATCGTCGAACTGATCGATGTCAAAGATGATACAAAGCCGGTTCTGTTTTCTGAAGAGGGCAGGCGTGATATGGAAGAGATCATGGATCTTGTTATGAAATCTTTTTCCTATGCCATAAAAGCAAGGGAGGAGGACAGCATGGACAGTGCAAGCAAAGTTGTAAAATACGAGGATATGGTTGACAGTCTGGAAGAGGAACTTCGCGAAAAGCATATTGAACGGCTCTCCCATCAGCTCTGTGATCCGGCCAATGGTGTTGCGTTTCTGGACATGATCAGTAATTTAGAGCGTGTGTCTGATCACGCTTACAATCTGGCAGGATATGTAATGTCAGAACAATAATAAAAGGAGCGGCGATTATGGGCAGATTAGTTTATTACGTAGAAGATGATACCAGCATACGGGAACTGGTGCTTTATGCATTAAAAACATCAGATTTTCAGGTGATGGGGTTCGAAGATGCTGCTTCTTTTTATCAGCAGATAAAAAAGCAGCTTCCGGATCTGATCCTGTTAGATATCATGCTTCCGGATGAAGATGGTGTCAGCATATTAAAGAGATTAAAAAGCAGATCAGATACGGAAGCGATCCCGGTCATTATGATGACTGCAAAATCTTCGGAATATGACAAAGTCCTTGGACTGGATTCCGGAGCAGATGATTACATTACAAAACCATTTGGGGTTATGGAACTGATATCCCGTGTCAAAGCTGTAATAAGGCGCAGCGAACGCAATAAAGGGATTTCATACGGCGAACTGCTGAAAACAGGCGGACTGACTCTGGATGAACAGAAACATGAAGTTTATGCCGATGGAAAGGAAATAGTTCTCACTTACAAAGAATTTGAACTGCTTTGTTATCTTATGAAGAATCGGGGACTTGTTTTATCTCGCGACAAAATTCTAAACACCATCTGGAACTACGAATACGAAGGTGAGAGCCGTACGGTTGATGTTCATATTGGTTCATTACGCCAGAAACTCGGCACATGTGGAGATTTCATCAAAACCGTTCGCGGAATTGGCTATAAGCTAGAGGATTGATACTATGAAAAAACGAATATACAGAAATTATTTCTGGGTTGCCCTTCTGACGATACTGATAGTATCGTTTGTTTTTGTTTTTTCTTATAATCAGACAATACATGCACAAAAAGAAAATGGGATGAGAGAAGAAGCCGAATTTATCTCCTCCATACTGGAAGAAAATCCAGATCTTAAAATATTCCGTCAGGCATCTGAAAAAGTAAAGTTCCGGATCACACTGATCGATGCCGACGGTACAGTTTTCTATGATAACCGTATTAAAGATATTTCCAAAATGGAAAATCACGGTCAGCGTCCGGAAATTCTGATGGCCAGAGAATCAGGAGAAGGTTCCGGCAGCCGGATTTCCAGTACCATAAAATCAGAGACCTATTATTATGCTGTAAAATTATCCAACGGAGAATATCTGAGGATTTCCAGTGAGAGTGTAAGCATCTGGGATGAATTTTTACGGATTCTTCCTTTACTGTCCGGGATAGCTGTTATGGTTACGTTTCTTACTTTTCTGATTGCCCATCGTCTGACAAACGATATTGTAGATGGCATCAGCGGTATTGATCTGGAAGATCCTTTAAAACAGATTTCTTTTCCGGAACTTGGTGTTTTACAGAAACGTCTGGACTTTCAGAATCGGAAAATTCAGAAGCAGATGCAGATTCTGAAAGATCAGGAGTATAAATTTAATACCATTACAGAAAATATGAATGAAGGTCTGATCATGCTGGATCACAAGCGCCATATCCAGTATATGAATCAGAGCTGCCGCAATTTGTTCGAAGTTTCCGGAATGAATTTTACCGGTCAGAATATCACCTCTTTTTGTGACAGCGAGCAGATGAAGGAAGTGGTGGACGTTGCACTTTCCGGTCATGTATATACGGTCACGCAGGATCTGAATCAAAAAAAACTGCAATATTTCAGCAATCCGATATTGGAAAACAGAAAAATACATGGTATTATTATTCTCGTTCTGGATATTACAGAGAGAGAACGCACAGAAAAACTAAGGAAAGAGTTTTCTGCAAATGTATCACATGAGCTGAAAACACCGCTCACATCCATTTCCGGTTTTGCCGAACTGATGGAAAACGGCATGGTTCTAAAGGAGGATGTCCCGGTATTCGCTGCCAAAATCCATAAAGAGGCAACCCGCCTTCTTACTCTGGTAAATGATATTATCAAAGTGAGTCAGCTCGATGACAAAGAAGCCTATTATGACAAAGAAAATGTAAACCTGCTGGAATTTGCCAGGGATGTCTGCAACCGGCTGGAACCGGCAGCCAGAAGAAAAGAAGTTACCGTAGAATTACGGGGTGAACCGGTTTTCTACCTGGCATCCGGACAGCTCATGAATGATCTGTTCTATAATCTGATTGAAAATGGCATTAAATACAACAAGCAGGGTGGAACACTCTGGGTTACGGTGTCTGAAAAAAAAGGAAAACCCTGTATCTGCGTGAAAGATACCGGTATTGGTGTTCCGATGAAATACCAGAGTCGTATTTTTGAACGCTTTTTCCGTGTAGATAAAAGTCATTCCAAGCAGACCGGCGGAACCGGACTTGGGCTTTCCATTGTAAAACATGTCGTGGAATATTACGGGGGATATATCGAAATACACAGTAAAATAGGAGAGGGAACTGAGATTATTGTATATCTGTAAAACGATAAAATAGAAAGATTTCAGGTGTAACTATGAATAAAAAAAGAAATATCATACTCTTGCTTGCAGTATCGGTTTTAACAACAGGCTGTACGGAATTAGAAAAAAAGCCGTTAAAACAGATTGAAACACATGCTGAAACAGACAGTGAAGAAGAAACCATGCAGGCGCAGGAAGCAGTAGAACAGGACAATATTTCAACCTCTGCTATAGAAACAGAAACAGACACGGAAACTTTTCAAAATACAGAAGAAATCACAGAAGAAATCACAGAACAGGAGACGGAAGATACGACGCCGGAGGGTGAACTTCCGGTTCCAGGTCCGACTCAGAAAAGCCATAAAATAATTGATATGGAAAATATCCTTCAGAATCCTGAACTTCCAACCGGATGTGAATCTGTGGCACTTACTATGGTTTTAAATTATCTGGGATTTGACCTTGATAAAACGACTATTGCTGATGACTATCTGGTGTTCGGTGACGGTAATTTTGCGACTGGTTATATGGGAGATCCGCATACCGATGATGGTGCAGGGATTTTTGCACCGGGACTGGTCAAAACAGCCAATGATTATCTGGAGGCACAGGAAAGCAGCAAACGGGCATTTGATCTTTCTGATACTGATTTCGATGTTCTTTATGATTACGTTGCCGCCGGCATACCGGTTGTTGTGTGGAATACCATGTATCTGGAAAAGCCTGTTCCGACAGATGAAATCTGCGAATTCGAAGGAAAAACCTATCGCTGGTTTCGTAATGAACACTGTATGGTCCTGTGTGGTTTTGATAAAGAAAAAAACATTGTCTATATTCAGGATCCGCTGGATGGACTGGTAGAAAGAGATGCAGAAAAATTTGCCAAATATTATGATAAACTTGGAGAAAATGCAATGATTATTCACTAAGGGATTGCATACTTTTACTTTTTTTGGTATGCTTATCCTAAGGAGGATGTGTGGCTTATGGGAGAAAAAATTAACTATTTAAAGGCAGTATTGGACAGTAGCAAGTACACGGTTGTATTATGTGGTTCCGGCATCCTTGCAGAAAGTGGATGCCGAACCTTTCATGATCAGGACTATGCCTACGAAATCGAACAGAATTATGGCAGATCGCCGGAAGATATTTTTTCAAGTGCATACTACATGACCCGGCCAGATTCATTTTTTGATTTCTATAAAGCAGAAGTTCTCAAAAAAGACTGGGAAGTACCAGAGAGTTGTTATGCATTGAAGGAAATGGAAGAAGCCGGTAAAATTCAATGTATTCTCACGGATAACATTTTCGATTTTGAAAAGCGGGCAGGATGCCGGCATGTTTTAAGTCTCAGGGGAAGCATTTATCAGAACCGGTGTCCGAAATGTGGTCAGACATATTCCATGGAATACATACGGGACAGTAAAAAAGCACCGCGCTGTCAGGTATGCGGCAATGTTGTTCGTCCTGGGGTTACGCTATATGGTGAGCAACTGGACAGTCATCTGACTTCCCTCGCTGCGACAGAGGTAGAGAAAGCAGACGTACTTCTTCTGATTGGAACCAGATTGTCATCCAGTGTATATTCAAATTATGTGAAATTTTTTGGCGGGGAACAGCTTGTGGTCATCCATGAACAGGAGCATTATACTGACGTAAAAGCAGACATGGTCATTTATGGCAGTCCCCGTGATATATTGTCCGAACTTGGTTATGCATTAAAACCTTGAACAGGCAACAAAAGAAAAAGGCAGATGCTTCAGGCACCGTCAGGAAAATGGAGAATAAAAAGACAGCATGAATGTATTATTTTCTTTGACACCAAAAAGTGAAGTGGCGTATCTTTATGAAGATTATTCTCTTCGTCAGGCACTGGAAAAAATGGAACACTATCGTTACAGTGCAGTACCTGTGATCGATCGCAATGGCTGTTATGTGGGTACGCTGACAGAAGGGGATCTTCTCTGGTATATTAAAGACCATAAGATCATTGATATATATGCGACCGAAGATATCCCGCTCGCAAAAGTAAAACGCAGATGGTATAATGAACCGGTTAACATTGACTGTGAGATTGAGGATCTGATCCTTACCTCCATGAATCAGAACTTTGTACCGGTGATTGATGATAAGAAAATTTTTATCGGTATCATCCGTCGAAAAGACATTATAGAGTACTGCTATAACAGTTATAAAAATGCTGCAAAATCAGAAAAAACTAAAATATAATGCAGAATATCAATTTATCATTATATTTTAGTGACACTTTACATTGACAAAGTAAATATTTGTTGGTAAAATACAATAAACCTCAGGAAAACAGAGGCAGTTTTGAAAGAAGGCAGGAAATCCCAATGAAGAAAAGAGTATTATCCTTATTGGTTGACAATACCTCCGGTGTACTGAGCCGAGTAGCCGGGCTGTTCAGCCGCCGCGGTTATAATATTGACAGTCTGACCGTTGGCGAGACGGCAGATCCAAGATATTCCCGCATGACTGTTGTGGTGAACGGCGATCAGCAGATCCTGGATCAGATCACAAAACAGTTGGCAAAGCTGGTCGATGTGGTTGATATCAAACAACTGGCAGAAGGCGAGAGTGTGACAAGGGAACTGGTACTTGTAAAGGTAAGAGTTGGACGTGAGAATCGTCAGGATGTAATGTCCATTGCAAATGTTTTTCGCGCGAAGATTATTGATGTGGGAGTAGATTCTCTGATCATTGAGCTTACCGGTACAGAGTCCAAGATCGAAGCATTTTTCAAGCTTCTTGCCGATTACGAGATATTAGAGCTGGCAAGGACAGGTATGACAGGTTTGTCAAGAGGAGCGGAGGATGTCCGTTACCTGTAAAGAAGAAAGCTAGAGGCATTTATTATACCTTTAACAAATATATACATAAATGGAGGAACATAAAATGGAACCAAGAATTTTTTATCAGGAAGATTGTAACCTTTCCGCACTGGAAGGACACAAGATTGCAATTATTGGTTACGGCAGCCAGGGACATGCACATGCACTGAATCTGAAAGATTCCGGATGTGATGTTATTGTTGGTCTGTATGAAGGCAGCAAGTCCTGGGCAAAAGCAGAAGCTCAGGGATTAAAAGTATATACAGCAGCAGAAGCTGCAAAACAGGCAGACATCATTATGATTCTGATTAACGATGAGCTGCAGGCAGATATGTACAAAAAAGACATTGAGCCAAACCTGAATGAAGGCGATATGCTGATGTTCGCACATGGTTTCAACATTCATTTCGGATGCATCAAACCGCCGGCATATGTTGATGTAACTATGATCGCTCCAAAAGCTCCTGGACATACTGTAAGAAGCGAGTACCAGGCAGGAAAAGGAACCCCATGTCTGATCGCTGTAGAGCAGGATTACACCGGAAAAGCATGGGACAAAGCACTGGCTTATGGTCTTGGAATCGGTGGAGCAAGAGCAGGTCTGCTGGAGACAACTTACCGTACAGAAACAGAGACAGACCTCTTTGGTGAGCAGGCAGTTCTCTGCGGTGGTGTATGTGCACTGATGCAGGCAGGATTCGAGACACTGTGTGAAGCTGGATATGATCCGAGAAATGCATACTTCGAATGTATCCATGAGATGAAACTGATCGTAGACCTGATCTACCAGAGTGGTTTTGCAGGAATGAGATATTCTATCTCCAACACAGCCGAGTATGGCGATTATATCACAGGTCCTAAGATCGTAACAGAAGACACAAAGAAAGCTATGAAACAGGTTCTCAAAGACATCCAGGATGGTACTTTCGCAAAAGAATTCCTTCTGGATATGTCACAGGCAGGACGTCAGGTACACTTCAAAGCGATGAGAAAACTGGCTTCCGAGCATCCTTCAGAAAAAGTCGGTGCAGAGATCAGAAAACTGTACAGCTGGAATGGCGAAGACAAACTGATCAACAACTAATCGTTTATCGTCTTATAGTGAGAAATGATTTAAGCTTTCAATTTATATTGGGCAAGATAAAAGCAGATTCCGTTCTGGAGTCTGCTTTTTCCCGTTTTCAGGTGATATCCCTGTTTTGTGTGTCCCACAGCTTTTCCCGGCATCATCCTGATATTGCGTTACTGCTATGATGCGGCGGCTTGCACTGCACTGCAGGACAAGGTAGAATAAGAATGAATCATTTGGAAAAACTAAGGAAAAGGAGCAGGCACATGAATAAAAAATGGGGGTATCAGATTTTGGAACTGTGCGGTATTTTGTTTGGAAATGCGATCCTGGCATTTGGAATTGCAGCTTTTGTATTGCCGCATGGCATGATTACGGGTGGTGCAACCGGGCTTGGACTTGTTACGAGCAGAGTATTCGGGATAGATCTTTCGGTAGCGGTAGCTTTTTACAATATTATTTTGTTTGTAGTCGGGGCATTTGTACTCGGCAAAAAATTCGCACTGACGACCATCGTGAGTACTATTGTGTATCCAATGTTCCTTTCTTTTTTTACGCAGCAGCAGTGGATCGCAACGATGACAAATGACATTCTGCTTTCAGCTATCTATGCCGGCATTATGGTCGGTCTTGGTGTCGGGATCGTGATTCGGTTTGGAGCATCAACAGGAGGGCTGGATATTCCGCCGCTGATCCTGAATAAAAAGTTCGGTATTCCGGTGGCGGTTTCTATGTATCTTTTTGATTTCACAGTGCTTCTGTTACAGGTTGCCATATCGACAAAAGAACAGGTTCTGTATGGAATCCTGATCGTAATCTTAAGTTCCATCGTACTCGGATATGTCTCTTTGGCAGGACAGAAAAAAGTACAGGTTATGATCATATCCAGGCATTATCAGGAAATCCGCGATATGCTTCTTCAGAAACTGGATCTTGGGGCAACCATGTACCATATTGAAACCGGCTATCTGCAAAAAAATGAGATGGCAGTGTGTTGTGTGATCTCATCAAGAAAGCTGCATACTGTGACCGAGATGGTGCAGGAAGTCGATAAGAAAGCATTTCTTTCCGTAACGCAGATCAATGAAGTGCGTGGCAGAGGATTTACACTGGATCGAAAATATATATAGGAAATGGAAAAAACCTTGACAAGTCTGGTCAGAAATGATAGTATTTATTCATTGATAGGAAAAGCGTTGATGAGGAATAGTACATTTTAACCAGAATACAGAAAGCTGTCGGGTGATGCGAGACAGTGGACGGAAAGGATGGAACTGACCTTGGAGCAGCTGCCTGAAATCAAGGGAGAGTAGGAGCAGACGGAAGTCCACCGTTACAGGGACAGGATATAAGATGCAAATCCGTATCCGGTGAGAGTATGAAGTTCGTTCATAAAATAGAGTGGTACCGCGGAAGAGTTAGCCTTTCGTCTCTATAACAACAGATGTGTTATAGCAAGACGGAAGGCTTTTTTATGCTGTGAAACTGTTTCACAGAAAAACGTTATATATGCGGTGCCTGCCGGATAAATCATTTCAATCGAGCAAAGAAAAGGAGATCTGTTAAAATGATGAAAAATGTAAGCAAGTATCAGAAACAGTATTTTATGCCGCCAGTAGAATGCAATGACTGGGTGAAAAAGACTTATGTAGATAAGGCACCAATCTGGTGCAGTGTCGATCTGCGTGATGGAAACCAGGCACTGATCGTACCGATGAGTCTGGAACAGAAGGTAGAATTCTTTAAACTGCTTGTAAAGATTGGTTTTAAAGAAATCGAAGTTGGTTTCCCGGCCGCTTCCGAGACAGAGTATAATTTCCTGAGAACACTGATCGATCAGAACCTGATTCCGGATGATGTGACCATTCAGGTTCTGACACAGGCAAGAGAGCATATTATCCGCAAGACTTTTGAAGCAGTGAAAGGTGCTCCGAGAGCGATCGTACATGTATATAATTCTACTTCCGTAGCACAGAGAGAACAGGTATTTAAAAAATCCAAAGAAGAGATTCTGAAGATTGCCGTAGACGGTGCAAAACTTCTGAAAAAGCTGGCTGATGAGACAGAAGGAAATTTTGCATTTGAGTACAGTCCGGAGAGCTTTACCGGAACAGAACCGGAATATGCACTGGAAGTATGCAACGCAGTTTTGGATGTATGGCAGCCGACCGCAGATAACAAATGCATCATCAACCTGCCAAGTACTGTACAGAATGCAATGCCGCACGTTTACGCAAGCCAGATTGAATATATGAGCAAAAACATGAAATATCGTGAGAATGTGCTGATCTCTCTGCATCCGCATAATGACCGTGGATGTGGCATCAGCGATGCAGAAATGGGACTTCTGGCAGGTGCTGATCGTATTGAAGGCACTCTGTTCGGAAATGGGGAGCGTACCGGAAATGTGGATATTGTGACGCTGGCACTGAATATGTATTCTCAGGGTGTGGATCCGCAGCTTGACTTCAGTGATATGCCGGCAATTTCTGCAGCATATGAAGAATATACAGGCATGCATATCGATATGAGAAGTCCGTACGGCGGAAGCCTTGTATTTGCAGCATTCTCCGGTTCCCATCAGGATGCGATCGCAAAAGGTATGCATTACCGTGAAGAACATGACTGCCCGACCTGGACAGTTCCGTACCTGCCGATCGATCCGACCGATATCGGAAGAAAATATGAAGCAGATGTTATCCGTATCAACAGTCAGTCCGGAAAAGGCGGCGTAGGCTATATTCTTGAGCAGAACTTTGGACTGAACCTTCCGGCAAAAATGCGTGAAGCAATGGGATATGCTGCAAAAGACAGCTCAGACCATCAGCACAAAGAACTGCAGCCTCAGGAAATTTTCAATCTGTTTAAAGAAAAATTTGAAGATATCACAACGCCGTTCAATATCAGCGAAGTACACTTCAAACAGCATAATGGCATTATTGCAGAGGTGACCGTAGAATGTGAAGGCAAGAGCGTGGTTGCGATTGCAGCCGGAAATGGTCGTCTGAATGCAGTAAGCAACGCACTGAAGAATCAGTTCCGTCTGGAATATGATCTGACAACTTATCAGGAGCATGCACTGGAACAGAGTTCCAGCTCCAAAGCGATCGCCTATGTTGGTATCCGCAGCAAAGACGGAGAACATTACTGGGGTGCCGGCGTGGATCAGGATATCGTCCGTGCTTCCATCAATGCACTGTTGACTGCAATCAACAACATGGTAAATGTAAAATGAGATTTGTCACAGAGCATTTCTGTGACAAAGATATGGCAAGGCCTGTAATCTATATGGATTGCAGGTCTTGTTTATGATTTGACTGGAATTTTCTATAAAATACTTGACATTCAAGCAGCTTTATACCTTACAATCCCACTATAAAGTAATTGCCTGATGCAAAGTACAAAGAGAGGAGAGGTTTTATGAGCAATATCAAAGAAGCAGAAGAACAGACCGGTATCAGTCGTGCAAATATCCGGTACTACGAAAAGATGGGCCTGCTGCAGCCAAAACGAAATGAGAAGAATGGATATCGTGAATATACGCCGGAAGATATAAAGCGGATTCTTCAGATTAAGATTTTACGGAAACTGGATGTTCCGATTGAGGAGATTAAAGATACCTTTGATCGTCCTGAAATGCTTGGTAAGGTGATCCAAAAGCAGAAGGAAAGATTGGAAAAGCAGAGAGCGGAGCTGACGGATGCGATTGATTTCTGCGAAGAGATTAAAGAGGAAAATCTCGGAGAGTTTGATCCACAGTACTATTTGAAGAAAATGGATGAAAAGGAAAAGAAAGGTGCCGTTTTTGCGGATTTGCTGAATGATTTCAAAAAAGTATCGAAAGCAGAAGCAGAGGCACGCTTCTCTTTCAGGCCGGATACCATGTGCATGAATCCGGAAGAATTTGAAGAAGCATTATTGCAGTATGCCTCTGAAAAAGGAATGAAGATTGTGATAACAAAAAAAGGAATGTATCCGGAATTTACGTTGGACGGAATTCCCTATACTGCTTACCGGCACTTTTCACGTTTTGGTGCGATGATAGAATGTGAGGCAACAAATGCAAAAACAGCAGAACATGAAATGTCGCCGAAGCGTTATCACATGTTTAAATGGCTGCATCGGATGGAACTGCCGACGTTTCTTCTGATCTTGATACTGGTATTATTTGTACGCAGCGTTGAGGGATTCGTTTTGGCAATGATTTTTTATGCTATCTGTGGAATTGTGGCATGTTCCAGATATTTTGATTATATGAGAAATTCCTGAGAACAATCTGTAGGCATCATAGTTGGGGACTTTTGACACCCACATCATAATTATAAAATTGACAAAAAATATAACTCCCCATTATAATGGAGACATCTATCGTGCATTGCAATTTAAAAAGGGTAATGTTATACTGAAAACGATAAATTTTCACAGGAGGATTTCAGAACAATGGGCATTAAAGTAAGCGAATTTGGAAAAACTTCAAAAGGTAAGATTGCACATATCTATACACTGGTAAATGGAAAAGGTATGGCACTGGAAGTGACCGATTATGGTGCAACCATGGTGTCAATCCTTGCTCCGGATGCAAAGGGCAGAAGCAAAGATGTACTGCTTGGATATGATGATGTGCAGGATTATGAGCAGGGAACCTGCTATTTTGGTGCAATCATCGGAAGAAACGGAAACCGGACAAAAGATGCACAGGTCGTGATTGACGGACATGTGTATCAGATGGAGAAAAACGAAGGCGAAAACAATCTTCACAGCGGAAGTGAAAGTTACAGCAATATCATCTGGGATGCGTCCGTAGACGAGGATGGAAACAGTGTAAGTTTCCATCATGTCGGTGCAGACGGTGAACAGGGACTGCCGGGTACGTTTGATATCACCGTTACTTATACACTGACCATGGAAAACGAAGTGAAGATTCACTACGAAGGAACTTCTGATAAAGATACGATTGCCAATATGACTAATCACGGATATTACAATCTGGCAGGACATGCATCAGGAAAGATCGAAGATCACATTTTATGGCTGGATGCAGATGCGTTCACACCGGTAGGAGAGGGCATGATCCCAACCGGAGAGATCCTTCCTGTTGAGGGAACACCGATGGATTTCCGTGCTGCAAAGAGCATCGGTGCAGATATTGAGGCAGATTATGAGCAGCTGAAGATTGCCGGCGGATACGACCACAACTACGTGCTGAACAACAGCAACGGAACACTCCGTAAGATTGCGGAAGTAACAGAACCGGAAAGCGGAAGACGTATGGAAGTCTTTTCCGATGCAGTTGGCGTTCAGTTCTATGCAGGTAATTTTGTTGAGAGTATTCCAAAGGGAAAAGAAGGTGTCGTTTATCAGAAACGCTCCGGTCTCTGCCTTGAGACACAGGGATTCCCGGATGCAACACATCACGAGGCATTTCCGTCTACCGTACTGCGTGCCAGTGAGAAATATGAAACAACAACCATTTACTATTTTTCGGCCGTTAGATAGCAATCGCTATTATAATAATCGTTATTGAAGTTAAAAGAGGGCGGAATCAGGTATTTTATACAAGGACAGGAAATATATTAAAAAAACAGGTTATGGGCCTGAAGCGTAAAAGGAGTGTCCGTAAGTGAAACAGATTGCGAAAAGGCAGTTGCTATTACTTGGATGTGCATCATTGACTGCATTAATCCTGTCCTTGTATGACCGTTATGGAAATATTCTCACAGATGTCATATCTGCAGGTAAGCAAGAGAGCAGTCTGGAGAAGTCAGTCCTGAAAGAAAATGAAAGCTTCAAGCAGAAAGAGAGTTCTTCCGAATCAGAAAAAGAATCTGAGACAAAAAAAGAGACAGAGAGCATGGCAACTGCTGCAGTTTCTGATACAAACCAGAAAAATATCCGTGTTCTGCTGTGCAGTGACAATTATGAGAATTCCTGTCATGAACAGATCATAATAACTGCAACCGCACCATTTCTGATCAGTGGACCGGAAATGGAAAAACATTGTCAGGCAGGAGAACAGATCGTACTTACCATGCAAAGCGCAGAGCTTGCCGGTGGAAGCCTGTTGTTCACACTGGAAGGAGAAGGGTTTTTTCAGCTTCCTTATCTGAAAAGGAAGCAGGAATGTCCATCTTATGAAGGAAGCCTGAAAGTGGAAAAACGTGAAGAAGGACTGATCCTGATCAACACTTTGCCGCTGGAAAGTTATCTGTGCTATGTTGTCCCAAGCGAAATGCCTTCCTCATATCCGCTTGAGGCACTGAAAGCCCAGGCCATCTGTGCCAGATGCTATGCCGTGCAGCAGATGGAAAATGGACGCTGTGAGGCATTTGATGCAGATCTGGATGACAGCGTTTCTTATCAGGTCTATAATAATATTGGGAAAACAGATGCTGCCACACAGGCAGTTATGCAGACGAAGGGTCTGCTGATGAAAGAAAACGGGCAGATTGAAAATGCTCTTTATTATTCAACTTCCTGCGGACTTCGAATGGAGGATGATGCCTCTGATGAGGCAGTATTCTGCTCCGCTATGGAAAACAACCGGGAAAGTGATTTTGAAAAAGAAGAGCCTTGGTATCGCTGGAATACCTTTTTTTCCCTTACATTTTTAAATAACCGGATACAGACAGCGTATCCGGATCAGATCGGTGAACTTACAAATTTGAACATATTGCAGAGGTCTGAAAACGGAAGAGCTGAAATATTACAGATATCAGGAACACTGGGCAATGTTTGTATAGAAGGTGAGTATGCAATACGTAAATTTCTGCAGCCGGAAAAAGACAGCATTTTTCTTCAGGACGGAAGCACAGCACCGGAACTTGGATTGCTTCCAAGTGCCTTCTTTTATCTGACACCACAGTATAATGGCAATCTGCTGTCGGGTTTTTGGTTAAATGGCGGAGGTTATGGCCATGGTGATGGTATGAGCCAAAATGGAGCAAAACAACTGGCCCGGAACGGTGAAAACTGTCAGGAAATTTTAAAGTACTATTATGGAGATGGAGTGGAAATCGCATGCGATACGTAATACAATTGATTCGCTGGCTTCTTAGATTTAATGATAAGGCTTCTGAAGACCGGGTAGATGCATATTCGGCACAGTCTGCGTTTTTTATTATCATGGGATTCATTCCTTTTGTAATGCTTCTGCTTATTCTGCTTCAATATACACCTATGAAAAAAGAAGATGTTATGACGCTGCTTCGCGGGATCTTTCCGGAAGGTTTTCATTCATACCTGTCTGCACTGGTTGGCTCAGTATATACCAAATCAACCGCCCTGCTTTCAGGAACAGTGATCACAGCTGTCTGGGCATGCAGCAAAGCAATGATGTCTATTTCAAATGGTCTGAATAAAATATATGATACCCGCATCAAAAAGAATTATTTTCAGGCAAGATTTCGTGCAGCTCTTTATATTATTTTACTGCTCATATCCCTGATTCTTGCCATGGGTCTGTTTGTATTTGGTAATCTGCTGCATGATTATCTGCTGCATTATCTGCCGTGGCTGCGTGCCATATCCTGGCTGATCATCAGTGTGCGAACTATCGGTACGATTCTTCTCCTCTGTATGATATTTTGCGCTATGTACTCTTTGCTTCCTTATAAAAAACAGGATTTCTTTTCGCAGATTCCAGGGGCTGTGGCAACTGCCTTCGCATGGTCTGTTTTTTCCTATGGATTTTCGATCTACATCGATTATTCGAAAGGAATGTCCGCAATATATGGAAGCCTTACCACTGTTGCCATGGTCATGTTGTGGTTATATTTTTGTATGTGGCTGCTGTTTATGGGTGCAGAGATCAACTGTTATCTTGAACAGCCGGAAAAGTTTTCAAAAGATGCGATTGAAAAAGGGTTGTAATTTTAAAAATTGATGTTATAATGATTTTGATTGAAATGCGAAAGGCTTTGAAAGTGCAAAGTAGTTTCCTGTTTCCCGACAGAGAGGGAGGATCATCGGCTGAAAATCTTCCACGGTACAGGCAGAGAGATGAATTTCACACTGGAGCTGCGTTCCTGAAGAAAGTAGGGAGCGACGTACCTGTGCGTTAAACAGTTTGAGTGTCTGTCAGATGACAGAAATCAGGGTGGTACCACGGAAAGATCGCTTCGTCCCTATTTTGGGATGGAGCTTTTTTATTTTAATTTACAAGGAGAATGAGACATGAAAGACAAACTGCAGGCAATCCGGGAGGAAGCACTGAAACAGATACGCGAGTCAAACAGACTTGATAAACTGAATGAGGTAAGGGTTTCTTTTCTTGGTAAGAAGGGTGAACTGACTGCTGTATTAAAAGGAATGAAAAACGTAGATCCGAAAGAGCGTCCATTAGTCGGCCAGATGGTCAATGAGACAAGAGAGGCAATCGAGAAGTTTTTAGAAGAAACAAAGAAAAAACTGGAAGAAAAAGCACGCGAAGAAAAGATGAAAGAGGAAGTCATCGATGTAACACTTCCGGCAAAGAAGATCAACGTCGGACACCGTCATCCGAATACGATCGCTCTGGAAGAGGTAGAGCGTATCTTTATCGGTATGGGATATGAAGTCGTAGAAGGACCGGAGATCGAGTATGATCTGTACAACTTTGAGAAACTGAACATTCCGGCAAACCATCCGGCAAAAGATGAACAGGATACATTTTATATCAATAAAGATATCGTACTCCGTACCCAGACTTCTCCGGTACAGGCACGTATCATGGAGCAGGGGAAACTGCCGATCCGTATGATCGCACCGGGACGTGTATTCCGTTCTGACGAAGTGGATGCAACTCATTCCCCGTCCTTCCATCAGATCGAAGGTCTGGTCGTAGATAAAAACATTACATTTTCAGACCTGAAAGGTACGCTGGAAGAGTTCGCAAAACAGTTGTTTGGGCCGGAGACCAGGACAAAATTCCGTCCGCATCATTTCCCGTTCACAGAGCCGAGTGCAGAAGTGGATGTAAGCTGCTTCAAATGCGGCGGCAGCGGTGAGATTGAAGGTCATTCCTGCCGTTTCTGTAAAGGATCCGGATGGATCGAGATCCTTGGCTGCGGTATGGTTCATCCGCATGTATTTGAGATGTGCGGCATTGATCCGGAAGAATACACCGGGTTTGCATTTGGTGTCGGACTTGAACGTATTGCACTTCTGAAATACGAAATCGATGATATGCGTGAATTATATAAAAATGATATCCGTTTCCTGAAACAGTTCTAAAACAGGCGGATGCGAAACAGAAAATCAACGGAAAGTACAGGAAAGGAAATATAACCATGAATACATCATTATCTTGGATTAAAGCATATGTTCCGGAACTTGATGTTACGGCACAGAAGTACACAGATGCCATGACATTATCCGGAACAAAAGTAGAAGGATTTGAGCGACTGGATGCAGATCTGGACAAGATCGTTATCGGTCAGATCGAGAAGATTGAAAAACATCCGGATGCAGATAAACTGATCATCTGCCAGGTCAACATAGGAGAAAAGACGATCCAGATCGTGACCGGTGCTCCGAATGTAAAAGAAGGAGACAAGGTTCCGGTTGTTTTAGACGGCGGACGCGTTGCAGGCGGACATGACGGCAAAAAGACACCGGGCGGTATCAAGATCAAAAAAGGAAAACTGCGCGGCATTGAGTCAGATGGTATGATGTGCTCCATTGAAGAACTTGGTTCTACCAGAGATATGTATCCGGAAGCACCGGAATACGGCATTTATATCTTTCCGGAAGATGCAGTGACAGGCGAAAGTGTCATCAAAGCACTGGGTCTGGATGACATTGTATTTGAATATGAGATCACCTCCAACCGTGTAGACTGCTACAGCGTGATCGGTATCGCAAGAGAAGTGGCAGCAACTTTCGGGAAAGAATTTGTGCCTCCTGTTGTAAAAAAGACCGGAAATGATGAAGATGCAAACGATTATGTGACCGTTGAAGTGGCAGACAAAGATCTCTGCCCAAGATACTGTGCACGTGTCGTAAAAAATATCAAAATCGCTCCGTCACCGAAATGGATGCAGAGAAGACTGGCATCAAACGGAATCCGTCCGATCAATAACATTGTCGATATCACAAACTATGTAATGGAAGAATACGGTCAGCCGATGCATGCCTATGATTATGACACACTTGCAGGCCATAAGATCGTGGTCCGCAGAGCCGAAAACGGCGAAAAATTTACCACACTGGACGGTCAGGAACGTACGCTGGATGATTCAGTCCTGATGATCTGTGATGGTGAAAAGGCAGTTGGTATTGCAGGTATCATGGGTGGTGAGAACTCCATGATCACTGACAATGTAAAGACGATGATGTTTGAGGCTGCATGCTTTGACGGCACCAATATCCGTCTTTCTGCCAAGAGGATCGGTCTTAGAACCGATGCTTCCGGCAAGTTCGAAAAAGGTCTGGATCCGAACAATGCAAAGGCAGCGATCGACCGTGCATGCCAGCTGATCGAGGAACTGGGTGCCGGTGAAGTAGTCGGCGGCATGGCAGATGTATACTCCAAACGCAAAGAGCCGGTTCACGTGAAATTTGAGCCGGAACGCATCAATGCACTGCTTGGAACCAATCTGTCCAGCGAGCAGATGCTGGATTATCTCGCAAATGTAGAACTTGCCTATGACGAAGAGAGCAATGAAATCGTTGCACCGACCTTCCGTCATGACATTTTCCGCACCGCAGATATCGCAGAAGAAGTGGCACGTTTCTATGGATATGACAATATCCCGACGACGCTGCCAAAAGGAGAAGCTACTACAGGTAAACTTCAGTTCCATCACAGAGTAGAAAATGTTGCAAAAGATATCGCAGAATTCTGTGGATTCTCCCAGGGCATGAATTACTCTTTCGAAAGCCCGAAGGTATTCGACAAGCTGCTGATCCCGGAAGATTCTGTACTGCGTCAGGCCATCAAAATCTCCAATCCGCTCGGCGATGATTTCAGCATCATGAGAACGACTTCCTTAAATGGTATGCTCGCTTCTTTAGGCTATAACTACAGCCACAGAAATAAAGATGTCCGTCTCTATGAACTGGCAAACATTTATCTGCCAAAAACACTGCCGCTTACCGAGCTTCCGGATGAGCGTATGCAGTTCACACTTGGTATGTACGGCAGCGGAGATTTCTTTGTTATGAAAGGTGTCGTAGAAGAGTTCCTGGAAAAAGCAGGCATGCACAAGAGAGCACAGTACGATCCAAATGCAGGCCATGCTTCCCTGCATCCGGGCAGACAGGCAAATATCCTCTATGACGGAGAAGTGATCGGATTCTTAGGTGAAGTTCATCCACAGGTTCTGGATAATTACGGGATCGGAGAAAAGGCATATGTTGCCGTTCTGGATATGCCGAAGATCGTGGAGAAAGCTTCTTTCGACCGCAAATATGAAGGTATTCCGAAATTCCCGGCTGTGACACGTGACCTCAGTATGGTGGTTCCAAAACACATACTTGCCGGTGAAATCGAAGAAATGATCGTTCAGCGTGGAGGCAAACATCTGGAAAGCTTCAAGCTGTTTGATATCTACGAAGGAGCTCAAATCAAAGAAGGTTATAAATCTATGGCTTATTCTGTGGTATTCCGTGCAAAAGACAAGACCATGGAAGAAACAGAGATCACTACTGTGATGAAGAAGATCCTCAACGGGCTGGAAAGCATGGGTATCGAGCTTCGTCAGTAATCTGGAGAAAAGACATGAAAATGTATATCATACGTCATGGTCAGACCCCCTGGAATGCACGTAAGTGCCTCCAGGGGCGTTCTGACGTTGATTTAAATGAAAACGGGATCCATCTGGCAGAGTTGACCGGAAAGGCACTTCGTGATGTGCCGTTTGCCATGGCTTTTACCAGTCCACTGATCCGTGCAAAACACACGGCACAGTGTGTCCTTGCCGGAAGAGAGGTTCCGATCATAGAGGATGAGCGTCTGATCGAGATCAGCTTTGGAATCTATGAGGGCTGCTGTTATACAGAAGAAAACCGGCAGGTGCCGCAGCAGTGGATTGAAAACTTCTTCCATGCCCCGCAGGATTATGTGGCAGCACCGGGCGGGGAAAGCCTGGATGATGTGGAAAAGCGTACCCGGGATTTTATGGAAGATATCTGCAGTCGAAAAGAACTTCAAGATAAGACAATCCTGATATCGACGCATGGTTGTGCACTTCGCGGACTGCTCAACAGCATAAGAGAAAGCAGCCGGGAAGATTACTGGCATGGCGGCGTATCAAAAAACTGTGCCGTGTCGATCGTAACCTGTAACAGAGGCGAGAAGCCGGTTTTAGTTGAAGAAAATCATATTTATTATTAAGGAGCATGTATATGAAAACATCGGATTTTTATTTTGATCTGCCGCAGGAACTGATCGCACAGGATCCACTGGAAGACCGTTCCTCTTCCAGACTGCTGGTACTTGACAGAGAAAGCGGAAAGACACAGCATCGCGTTTTCCGTGATATCATTGAATATCTGAACCCGGGAGACTGTCTGGTAGTCAACAATACGAAAGTAATCCCGGCAAGACTCTATGGAAGCAAGATCGGAACGGATGCAAAGATTGAAGTACTGCTTCTGAAAAGAAGAGAGCATAATGTCTGGGAGACGCTGGTAAAACCGGGGAAGAAATGCCGTGTCGGTGCAAGAATCAGTTTTGGCGAAGGGCTTCTGATCGGTGAGGTGATCGATGTGGTTGACGAAGGAAACCGTCTGATCCGTTTTGAGTATGAGGGGATTTTTGAAGAAATCCTGGATAAACTGGGACAGATGCCGCTGCCGCCGTACATCCATCACCAGCTCAAGGACAAAAACCGTTATCAGACGGTGTATGCAAAGCACGATGGATCTGCCGCAGCACCGACAGCCGGACTGCATTTTACACCGGAACTGCTGGAAGAAATCAAAAAGAAAGGCGTTCACATTGCACATGTGACTTTACATGTCGGACTTGGAACCTTCCGTCCGGTCAAGGTAGAAGATGTGACAGATCACCACATGCACTCGGAGTTTTACATTGTGGAGCCGGAGCAGGCGGAGCTGATCAACCGTGTGAAAAAAGAAGGCGGGAAGATTGTGGCAGTCGGAACGACAAGCTGCCGTACGCTGGAGTCTGCAACCGATGAAAGCGGTATTTTAAAAGCAGGAAGCGGATGGACGGAAATCTTTATTTATCCTGGTTACCAGTTTAAAATGATCGACCGTCTGATCACAAACTTCCACCTTCCGGAATCCACACTGATGATGCTGGTCTCTGCACTGGCCGGAAAAGATAAGATCATGGCTGCCTATGAGGAAGCAGTAAAAGAGCGTTATCGCTTCTTCTCTTTCGGGGATGCGATGTTCATTATGTAGAGTTCAAGAATGCCTCCGGCATTCTTGCTGCAAGTTGCGCGTCATACATCGCTGTACATATTTTTCTTTGCACCTCTGCAATCTGCCGGAGAGGATATCAGATGGGAGTTATCTCACAGTTAATTTACAGTTTGTCGGCAAGTTCAGATAACGGGGCGAAATGATATCCCATTTCCTCCCATTTTGTCAGAAGTTCGTCAAGGATCGCCGCATTGGTAGAAGAAGTGCTGTGCAGAAGGACCACAGCTCCAGGATGGATGCGAGTCAAAAGTTTGGAAAATGCCTGCTCTTTTGTCGGCTGTTCATCCTGGATCCAGTCCACATAGGCGAGACTCCAGAAAAAGGTTTTATAGCCAAGGTCTTTTGCCATCTCAAGGTTGGAGGTGCTGTATTTTCCCTGCGGCGGGCGGTAGTAGTGCGCCATTTCGCTTCCGGTGATCGACCGAAAGAGCGTCTCAACATCTTTTAGTTCTTTTTCGAAAGATTCTTTTGTGGAGATTTTGGACATATCCGGATGGTGGTAGGTGTGATTGCCAACAATATGACCTTCTTCTGACATACGTCTGGTAAGTTCCGGGCTGGTCTCCAGAAAATTGCCGACAACAAAGAAGGTGCCGACCGCCTGATGTTTTTTCAGGGAATCCAGGATAGCAGGCAGATTGCCGTTTTCGTATCCGGCATCAAAGGTGAGGTAAATAACTTTTTCATCTGTTTCATCTGCATAGGCTGCCTGATACTTTGCAAGCTCAGACGGTGCAGCATTACCGACAGGCCGCACGCCGTCCTCCTGAAAACTGAGTCCCCAGTTGCTTTCCGCAGAAGACGAGGCAGGAAGTGCCTCGGTCGGCTGTGAAAACAGATAATGGATTCCGGATCCGGAAAAGTAGGCGGCTGTCAGAAGCAAAAGCGTGACAGCTGCTTTTTTGAACGGAAAAACAGACATAAAAAACCCCTGACATGAAATTGGTTATTTATATGAAGAAAAAACCAGATATATGCCAGGGTTTTATGTTAGCTTCTGTGTTTACAGCGGAAGAATTTTGCCATCTGCTGTGACAAGGACCATACTGTTCTCATCAATGTGGTTTGCATAAAGCTCTTCGTCTGCTGCCTTCAGACAGAATTCTTCTGTTTCCTGCTCATAACGCAGATAAACGAGATCCATTGCAATCTCTCCGTCCGTCCTTCCTTCGCATCCGAAATCAGGCTCCTCGATGCGGGTGACGATTGCTTTTCTGGCATGCATACGTGCATGTTCTTTGGCAATCTCCTGATAGAGTTCGGAAAACGTCCAGTCTGCATTGGTGTCAGTCACGATTGCTTTCAGATCAACCGAAGGGATACCTGCTTTTTTCAGATACGAAAACAGCACATCCATCCGCACACTGGAAAAATGATCCATCACCATCATGGGCTGTGGGATTTTTTCAGATGGTTCATTTAAATCCTTTTTTTCGTAACCAGTGCGGCCGGTAAGATAGCCGATCTTCTGGGATGCGCAGGAAGCATCCAGGATGCGAAACGGAATGCCGAGCTGAACGAAGATGGATTTGATCTTTGGCAGATATTTTGGCTTTTTAGGATAGTATAATAGAATAGTTTCCTGTTTGAAATTCATAGACTTACTCCTGTTTGATTTATTTTTGTTGAATATTATCGCAATTTATAGTACTCTTAATTTTGAATACAAATGCTGTCAGGGTCAAAAGGTCTTTTAACCCTGCCAGCTAAAAAATGAAAAAGAAAAGATTCCTGTTCTTTATCATAGAAGAATCGGAAACAGATGTCAATACAGGAAGGAGAATTATGAAACGTAACATTGATTTAAAAGAAATTTCAGACGGACGTCTATATGGTCCAAATGATATGGTGAAAGCGGATTGCAAAGGATGTGCAGGCTGCTCCGCTTGCTGCCATGGAATGGGCAATTCCATTGTCCTCACTCCTTTGGATATTTACCGCCTTGAAAAAGAGTGCTCCTGTTCCTTTGGCGAACTTCTGACAAAAGGAGTTGAACTGAATCTTCTGGACGGAATTATTTTGCCTAATCTTGCCATGCACGGTGAGAACGAAGCCTGTTTCTTTCTGAATGAATCCGGACGATGCAGCATCCACACTGCAAGACCTGATATATGCCGTCTGTTTCCGCTAGGCAGGGTTTACGAAGAAAACGGATTTCATTATTTTCTGCAGATATACGAATGTAATAAAAAAGATCGTCTGAAAGTAAAAGTAAAAAAATGGATCGATACTCCAAATCTTGCTGTACATGAAAAATATATTTCCATCTGGCATGCCTATTTGCTAAACGTACAGCAGCTTCTGGAACAAAATCCGACAGACGAAAACAGGAAAGAAATTTCTATGGCTCTTTTAAACACTTTTTATGTAAAAACTTACGATTCGGCAAAAGATTTTTATGAGCAGTTTTATCAAAGGTTAAAGGAGATTTCTGGCACATGAAGTACTATCTGGCACCACTGGAAGGCATAACCGGATATATTTTCCGTAATGCCCATCAGAAATATTTTACTTCCGCCGATAAATATTTCACCCCTTTTCTGGTACCAAAACCAAATACCGGAAAGCAATTCACTGCCAAAGAACTGGCAGATATTCTTCCGGAACATAACCAGGGGATATATCTTGTTCCGCAGATCATGACAAACAAAGCAGAAGATTTTGTTACTATGGCTAATGCATTACAGGAGTATGGGTATCAGGAAATAAATCTGAACCTTGGCTGTCCGTCAAAAACGGTTGTTTCCAAAGGGCGGGGATCCGGTTTTCTTTCAGACACTGAAAAATTAAACCGCTTTTTTGATTTTGTCTTTTCTCATACAAATTTAAAAATATCAGTAAAAACCAGGATCGGATTGCATGATCCCGATGAATTCCCGGATTTAATTCAGATATATAATCAGTTCCCGTTTGAAGAACTGATCATACATCCACGTATCCAAAGTATGTATTACAATGGAAAACCAGACCTCACGGCTTTTGCATATGCCTGTGAAACAAGCAAAAATCCACTTTGCTATAATGGTGATATTTTCAGAGCATCTGATTTTCACTCTATTCTGGCACGGTTTTCGGTGCCATCTGTTATGTTTGGAAGAGGGCTGGTCGCCAATCCCGGATTGATCGATGAAATTGTATCTCAGAAATTCATGGAAAAGCTAACTTTCCGTGCTTTTCATGATCAGCTTTTAGAAGAGTATCGTCAGGCTTTTCATAATGATGTAAATGCCATGTTTCGGATGAAAGAATTCTGGTACTATGCGGCAGATATGTTTACAGATTCTTCTTCCTATGCAAAAAAGATTCGGAAAACGAAAAATTTTGTCATATACAATCAAATTGTAGATCGCTTATTTGACGAGCAGGAACTCATGGCAGGTGCCGGCTTTTCCTGCATTTCATCTTAATCAATCTATTTTAAATTCGTTATTTCAGGGAGGGATAAAACTTTGGATAATCCACTGACCGGAAAAATATTTCTGATACTATTTCTGATTGCGATTGATGCTTTTTGCTCCTGTGCAGAGGTATCGGTACTTTCTACAGAGCCGGACGCCGCAGAAGAAAACGCAAGAAAAAACAAAAAAGCAAAACGTCTTTTAAAATTTATCACACAACCGGCAAAATTTCTGACCACCATGCAGACTGCCGTCACCCTCTGCGGTTTCCTGATCAGTGCCTTTACTTCCGATATGCTGGCACTGTATCTGACCGGATTTGCAATGGAACATTTCGCGCATCTGTTTTCAGCTAAAGTGTGGCACAATATTTTTATTGTTCTGATCACATTTCTGATTTCTTATATTGTACTTGTATTCGGAATTTTTCTTCCAAAACGTCTGGCTGCAAAACATGCCGAAAAGATAGCACAGAACATAAGCGGTATACTGACTTTGTTTTACTTTCTGTTTTGGCCGTTTGTATCTTTTTTAACAGTAAGTACAAATGCTTTTCTGCGTATTTTGGGCATGGATCCGGATGCAGAAGCTTCGGATGTCAGTGAAGAAGAAATCCGCAAAATGGCAGATGCCGGAAGCAAAAAAGGTGTTATCGACCTGGAAGAAAATGAGATTATACAAAATCTGTTTGAATTTGATGATATGACTGTTGATGAATTTGCAACACATCGAACCGATGTTACACTTTTGTGGACGGACGAAACTCTGGAGCAGTGGGAACAGACCATTCACGAAAGCAGACATACGGTTTATCCGGTATGCGAGGAAACGGTCGATCATGTGATCGGTGTCCTGAATATCAAGGACTTTTTCCGCTTCCGCGGTCGGACACAGGATTTTATCATGAAACATGCAGTCAGACCGGCACAGTTTATTCCAAAATCCGTGAAAGCCGATGTGCTTTTTCGAAGAATGAAGGTTTCCCATAATCACTTTGCAGTTGTACTGGATGAATATGGAGGCATGGTAGGCATTGTGACTATGAACGACCTTCTGGAGCAACTGGTCGGTGATCTGGAGGATGATCTGACAGAAGCAGAAGAGGAACCCAAAATCTCCCGCGTTTCAGAATCTGTATGGGAAATCGACGGCGGTGTGGACTTAGAAGATGCAGAAGAAGAGCTGCATGCAGATCTTCCGGTAGAAGATTACGATACCTTTGGTGGATTTGTATTCGGAATTTATGGAACGATTCCATCGGATGGAACACAGTTCGAGGTAACTGCAAATGGTTTACAGATCAAAGTGCTTTCTATAAAAGAACACCGTCTGCAACACGCACTTGTGCAAAAACAAACAAACATCGATATGGAACAACCGGAAAGCGAGGTGAAAAATCATGCTGAACTCTGAAACAGAGGCTCTTTTTTTGCAAAAAGTGGAAAATCTGCTTTCTGAATATCCGATTTGTCAGTATGGTTTTCTGAAAAGCGATGAGATTATTTTTTCGGAGAAGGTACGGTACATATGTCGGACAGAGTGCCCCCGTTATGGAAAGTCCTGGTCCTGCCCGCCGGCAACCGGGGAGGTTAAAGATTGCAGACAGCACTGTACTTCTTATAAATACGCACTGCTCTTTACTACTCTGGCAGAAGTGGAAGACATCAATAATATGGAAGAAACACTTGCTGCCAGACCACAGCATGAAGAAATTGTACATGCGTTGTGCCGTAAATTTGATGAATGGAACGAACCATACTTTGCACTTTCTTCCGAGTCCTGCGCAATCTGCAAAGAATGTGCCTATCCGCTTCCCTGCCGTTTTCCACAACATCAGCTTCCCTGCATCGAAAGCCAGGGTATCCTGGTAACGGATGCTGCTGAGAAATGTAACATAGAATATTTTTACGATCCACATACAATCACCTGGTATGGCATTTTCTTCTTTCACCGAAAGGAGACTTAAAAGAAGTATCTTCAACGCAGCATGAGCATATGCTAAATAATAAAGGGTGATGATAGCATATGAGTTCGAAAAAAAGATCGTTGGCACAACGTATTCTGGTATCTGCACAAATACCGGAAGACCTCTCCGAAAGCGCACTGTTGTTTCAGGTAACCGGAAGGCAGGAAGCATACATAGAAAACTATAAGGGCATTCTGGAATATACGGATTCACGAATCCTGCTTCTTGGAAAACACTGCAGACTTTCCATAGAGGGAAAGCATCTGATGATTCCTTTTTATACCGCAGAAGAGATGAAAATTACCGGGCAGATCGAACATATCAGCTATCTGTAAAGGAGTCCATTTGATCCAGAAATTTCTTTTATATAAGAAGGGAATTCTTCGCATACGTGTAACAGGAGACAGTTACGACCGGTTTTTAAATCTTTGCGCTCATCACCAGATTGCACTCTGGAATCTGGAATATCACGATCATGCATATGAAATGGACATTTCTGTAAAAGGCTTCCGTATGCTGCGCCCACTTGTCAGAAAGAGCCGAACCAGAGTACGCATTTTAAAGCGGCATGGACTGCCGTTTTTTTTATATCGTTATCAAAAACGAAAAATGCTCTTTGCCGGGATACTATCCGGGATGCTTCTCATGTATATCATGTCCTGTTTTTTGTGGCGTATCGACATCGAAGGGAATCAGCAGATCACAGAAGGACAGATTGCAAAATATCTGGATGCCATTCACATTACAAACGGAACACGGATTTCCAGTATCGACTGCAAAGAACTTGCTGCCATGCTGCGCAGACAGTTTGAAATGTTTACCTGGGTATCCGTAAAACAGGAGGGCACAAGGCTTCTGATCCAGGTAAAAGAAAACCAGGATATGAAAGCTGTTCCTGAAACAGCAGGTACAGCGCCTGTCCCTGATATGTCACCATCGGACATCATTTCTGATAAAAACGGTGTTATTACTTCAATGATCACAAGGAAAGGAATCCCGGTCGCGGCTGTCGGTGACATAGTGAAGAAAGGAGATCTTCTTGTAAAAGGTGTCCTGGATATTCTTGACGATTCCGGTGAAACCTCCGGCTATCAATACTGTCATTCCGAAGCAGATATCTTTGTTAAGACTTCCTATATTTATCAGGATAAGGTCGCCATGAAAGAAAAAAGTAAAGAATACACCGGAAAATCCAGTTGCACATTCGGTGTCAGAATCGGCAATTTCAGATGGTGTCTCCCTGTATGGAAAAAAGATTTTGCAGATACCGATACGGTGACAACACTTTATCCACTGTGCCTGTTTCAGAATTTTTATCTTCCTGTTTCTTTCGAAAAACAGGAATTGCTTGAATATCAGTATGCATCTATTTCCCTGAGCAAAAAAGAGGCAGCAGCAAGAGCAGAAAAGCATTTATATAAATTTTTGGAAGAAATTCAAGAAAAAGGGGTTCAAATATCTGAAAATAATGTTAAAATAGAGTTTGATGAGAAATACTGCATTGCAGAAGGGGCTGTTATTTTGATAGAAAAAACCGGAAAAAGTGTGGAAAGGATAACAACAGAATGAGTATTGTAGAAATGAATGTTTCAATCCCGTCCGAACATGAAACGAATGTATTTGGCCAGTTTGACCAACATGTGAAAAAGATTGAGCGTGCTTTAAATGTGACCATTGTAAACAGGGAGGGTTCATTAAAAGTCATTGGCAGTGAAACGTCTGCCGGTAAAGCTATAAAAATTTTTACACAGCTGGTTGAATTGTCAAAACACGGAAATATCATTCAGGAGCAGAATGTTGATTATGCAATCGCGCTCTCATGCGAAGATAAAGAAGAAGCACTTTCGATGATCGACCAGGATACCATCTGCCATACAATAAACGGAAAACAGATCAAGCCAAAGACCCTTGGCCAGAAACAATATGTAGATGCAATTCGTAAAAAAATGGTTGTTTTCGGAATCGGACCGGCCGGAACCGGAAAGACCTACCTTGCTATGGCCATGGCGATCCAGGCTTTTAAAAACGATGAAGTTGGCCGGATTATTCTTACCAGACCGGCGATCGAAGCTGGTGAAAAGCTCGGTTTTCTTCCGGGCGATCTGCAAAGCAAAATTGATCCGTATCTGCGTCCGCTGTATGATGCCCTGTATCAGATCATGGGTCCGGAGAGCTTTGCCAAAAATATGGAAAAGGGACTGATCGAAGTCGCACCGCTTGCTTATATGCGCGGCAGAACTCTGGATAATGCCTTTATCATTCTGGACGAGGCACAGAATACAACACCTGCACAGATGAAAATGTTTCTTACAAGAATCGGGTTTGGATCAAAAGTGATCATAACCGGTGATAAAACGCAGAAGGATCTTCCGTCAGCGGCTGCTTCCGGGCTGGATGTGGCGATGAAGGTTCTGAAAAAGGTTGATGGTATTTCTTTCTGTGAACTCAGCAGTAAGGATGTTGTACGTCATCCGCTGGTACAGAAGATTGTACAGGCTTATGAAGAATATGAAAAGAAAACAGCTAAACCAAACAGAGCCGCTGCTAAAAATACTGCGGTATCAAGGAGAAGATCATGACGCTGAATTTTGAAACAGAATATGAAGGTGAACTGCCTTTTCTTGCACAGGAAGTTGCCGAAAAAGTATTTACATTTACCATGGATTATCTGAAATGTCCATACGAAGCAGAAGTCAGCCTTCTGCTCACCAATGATGAAACCATCCATCAGATCAACAGAGAACAGCGTGGTATTGACCGTGCGACCGATGTTCTTTCTTTTCCGATGGCCGATTATGAAAAAGAAGGTGATTTTTCCTTTCTGGAAGAAGCGCAGGACTGTTTTCATCCGGAAAGCGGTGAACTGCTGCTGGGTGATATTGTAATATCCGCAGACAAAGTACTTAAGCAGGCAGAAAATTACGGGCATTCCCCTTTAAGGGAATACGCATTTCTGATCGTGCACAGTCTTTTGCATCTGGTAGGATATGATCACATGGAAGCAGCAGAAGCTGCTGACATGGAAAAGAAGCAGTCTGAAATTCTGGACAGTATGGGAATCACAAGATAGGGGGAAGCATATGAAGAGAAAATTTGCAGTTTTAGCAGCAGTACTGACGGCAACCGCTCTGCTTGGCGGATGCAGACAGAAAGCACAGGAAAGCGAAACACAGACACAGACACAGGTTATTGAAACGGAAACACAGACGGAGACGGAGACAGCAGAGACCGGAACTTTTGATCAGGGAGAAGTTCTTCCGGAAGGAAAGGTAAGAAGCTACCTGACCGGAAAGGTTGTGGACAAAGAGATCGGACGCACCAGACCTTATGCTATCATGCTTAATAATATTTATGGTGCTGTTCCGCAGGCCGGCATTGAACGTGCCGATGTTGTCTATGAAGCACCGGTGGAAGGTGCGATCACCCGCCTTATGGGCATTTTTGAAGATTATGACGGTATGGAGAAAATTGGTTCTGTAAGAAGCTGCCGTGAATACTATGTGCATTTTGCAAAGGAGTTTGATGCACTCTATGTACACTATGGACAGGCTATCTATGCATGCGAGATCCTGAATACTGATATTGACAATATCAGCGGTCTTTCTTCACAGGAAGGCTTCGGCACATTATTCGGATACGCAGGTGAGGACTGTTTTTACCGTACTTCCGACCGTCCATCTCCGCATAACTGTTATACCAGTGCAGATCGTCTGATCTCCGCAACACAGAATCTTTCATACAGCCGCAAATACGATGACAATTATGATGGTCATTATCAATTTGCTTCTGACGATGAGACCATTGCTTTTCCGGATACAGCAACACATATGGAACCAGGCTATGAGACAAACAAACCATGGTTCGATTACAATGCCGATGAAGGTGTATATTATCGCTATCAGTACGGTGATGCACAGATCGATCAGCTCACTGGTGATCAGTTGAAATACGATAACGTTATTTTCCAGCTCTGTGAATGTTATCCTCTGGATGATCATGGTTATCTGGCTATCGAAGCAGAAAAAGGCGGTACTGCTTATGTATTTACAAAAGGTACCTATGAGAAATGTACCTGGACAAAAGAAGACAAAGAAAGTCCTGCCCGCTATTTCGATTCAGAAGGTAACGAGATTACACTCAATCAGGGAAAAACCTGGGTATGTATCGTTTATGATACAAAGGAAGATAATATTGTTATTGAATAAAAGAAAAAAAGGTATCTACAAAATATGAGTAAAAAGAAATCAAGTAAAAGTAATTTTCTGGCACAGGGTACGATTCTGGTTATTGCTTCATTTGCAGCAAAAGCAATTGGTATGATCTACCGGATTCCCCTGACGCATATCCTGGGAGATGATGGGAACGGTTATTATTCTACCGCCAATGAGATTTATACGATCATTCTCATGATTTCATCTTTCAGTCTTCCTCTTGCAGTATCCAGACTGGTTGCAGAGCGTGAATATGCCGGTGAAGTCAAAAATGCACATAAGGTTTTAATCTGTTCCTTACGTTTTGCAGCAGTAACCGGAGGGATTCTATCCCTTCTGACTTTTCTGCTCGGGGGTGTCATCACAAAATATGTGATGGGCGTAGAACTTGCCAGTTATGCACTCCGCGTACTGGCTCCGGCGATCCTTCTTTTTGCACTGACCGGTGTTTTGCGAGGTTTTTTTCAGGGACACGGAACGATGGTACCAACTGCCGTCTCACAGATCATCGAACAGATCGTAAATGCATTTGTTTCGGTTGCCGGTGCCTGGGTTATGCTGCGTTATGGACTGAAGATAGGAGAGCAGAAAGGGAACAGTGAACTGAGTACTGCACTTGCTGCTGCAGGCGGAACTTTTGGTACCGTCGCCAGTGTGGGGGTCGCCCTGCTGTTTATGACCTTTATCTATCTGGCTTACCAGAAAAGCTTCAAACGTCGGATGAAAAAAGATAAGACAGGGCGCCGGGAATCCGACCGGGCTATTTACCGGGCGATTGCCTGCACTATTCTTCCGATCGTACTGAGCACACTGGTATATAATATCAGTACCATTGTCGATCAGAGTGTATTTAACCATATCCTTGCTTCTATGGGTTTTACCCAGAAACAATACGCTACGGTATGGGGAATCTACAGCGGTAAATTCCGTGTACTGATGAATGTACCGCTGTCGATTGCTTCCTGTCTGGCTCCATCTGTAGTCCCGGCACTGACAGAAGCTATGGCAAATCACGATCTGCGGGAGGCTGGGCTCCGTACACGTGACACGATTCGTTATACCATGGTATTTACGATTCCGTGCGCAGTCGGTATGGCGGCACTGGCACGTCCGATCATGATGATGCTTTATGGAAACAATGACAGTCTTCCGCTGGCTGCCGGTATCATGCAAAGCGGCGCACTTCTGACAGTTCTTCTGGCATTGTCAACGCTTACTACCGGTATTCTGCAGGGACTTGGAGAAATGCGTGCACCATTGCTCCATGCAGCGACCGCACTGGTTGTCCATCTCGGATTTCTGATCGTGTTTGTAACCAGATTTAAGTGGAATATTTACGGTGTTGTTTATTCAAATATTATCTTTGCATTGATCATCTGCCTGATGAACGCACACTCCATCCATAAGAAACTGCATTACCGGCAGGAAATTAAAAAAACATTCCTCGTTCCTGTTATCTCAGCAGGAATTATGGGAATTGCTGTCTATTTGGTTTACCGTCTGTTTGCATTTTTTGCAGGCAATACCCTTTCTGCCTTATTCGCTGTCTGCATCGGTGTTCTTGTTTATGGAGTATGTCTGATAAAACTCGGAGGTATTTTAGAACATGAAATCCGCAGACTTCCAAAAGGTGATCTGCTGGCAGAACTTTTGATTCGTTTAAATATCTTATAAACAAATATCAGTCGTGTCAAAAAGCACGGCTGATATTTTTCTTTAACTGCTGTAATTTTCCAGAAAATCATAAAGTTCTTTTTCTGTACAGATGCGTTTGCCTTCGCGTATTTCAGATTGAAGGGATTCCGGAAGTGTTTCCATGCGGATACTGGTATTTTCATACAGTGTTTTTCCATCATCCAGGTAAACACTGACACATCCCTGATTTTCCTTCAGATAATAAGAATATACCGGCATTGGGTCACCACCATTGACCTGAGCCGACAAAACTGTTTCCGATTCCGTCTGTTCTGTCTCTGCCTTAAGAGGTATTTTACTTCCCATAAAATGATAACTGACATTGTAGGCGGCACACAGCAGAAAAATCAGGAAACACAAGGTGATAAAATAAATCTTTCTCATGATAGCCTGCAGCTCCTTTTTTTTCAGTATCTGCTGTTTTTCTGACTTTTATCCGTTTTTGATTCTGTAAAAGACCTCTGGACGTACTGTGTAAAATGGTGTAAGATAGCATGGAAAATGATCTGCAGACGAGCAGCAGATGGATGATACTTCAGGAGGAAAAGATGAACAGCAGTATCAGAGAAACACTAAAAGATAAAAAGCGAATTGTGATAAAGATCGGTTCTTCGTCCCTGACGCACCCGGAAACGGGAGCTTTGAACCTTACGAAACTGGAAGTTCTGGTGCGTGAGATCAGTGATCTGCGTAACATGGGCAAAGATGTAGTCATGGTATCATCCGGGGCGATTGCAGTCGGAAGAAGAGCTGCAGGTCTCGGACACCGACCAAGTGAGACAAAAGAAAAACAGGCATGTGCGGCGATCGGCCAGGCCAGGCTGATGATGATCTACCAGAAGCTTTTTTCGGAGTATAATCAACTGGCAGCACAGATCCTGATGACCAAACGTACCGTCATGGACAATCTGAGCCGTTTTAATGCACTGAATACCTTTCAGGAACTGTTAAAACTGGGTGCGATCCCGATTGTAAATGAAAACGATACCGTTTCCACGTATGAGATGCAGTTTGGTGATAATGATACACTTTCCGCGATCGTAGCGGCACTGATCGATGCGGATCTGCTGCTTTTACTGTCTGATATTGACGGTCTGTTTACGGATGATCCGAACAGTAATCCAGATGCAAAACTGATCCATGTGGTTGAGAAACTGGATGACCATCTTCTTGAAATGGGAAAGAGCACATCCACAAGCGATGTCGGCACCGGCGGCATGGTATCCAAACTGACAGCGGCAAAACTTGCGTCTGCGGCAGGTACCGATATGGTCATTGCAAATGGAGAAGATTTCCGAAATATCCATCGTGTAATTGAAGGACAGGATTGTGGTACTCTCTTTCTTTCTCACAAAAAGGATGAGTTTTATCTGATGGATTATCTGGAAAAAATGTTATGATGCCGGGAATGTGTAAGTGTGAAGTAGGGAACAGCCGTTAAGATATAGCCTCCGGCGGATTGCAGAGGCATTCTTGAATATGGAACAAGGAGCAATAATATGATAACAGATGAAAAATTAACAAGGATCAATGAACTTGCCAGAAAAGCAAAAGCAGAAGGACTGACAAGTGCCGAGACAAAAGAACGCGATGCACTGCGAAGAGAATATATTGAAGCAGTCCGGGCAAACCTTCGCGGACAGCTGAACAATATCAATATTCAGGAACTGGATGGAAGTATCACAAATCTGGGTGAAAAATATGGAAAAAAAGGACATTAGAAAGCAGATTTTTGCACAGAGAGCTAAAGTAAGTGAAGCATTTGTGCAGCAGCAGAGTACTCTGATCGCCGAAAAGATTTTTGCACTGCCGCAGTTCCTAGGGGCTTCCTGTATTTATGTCTATATGGATTATAATAAAGAAGCATCGACAAGAGCCATCATCGAAGAGGCATGGAGACTTGGAAAAAAAGTGGCAGCACCCAAAGTTTTCGGTGAGGATATGCGATATTTCTATATTTATTCTTACGAAGATGTGGCTCCGGGATATTTTAATATACCGGAACCGGATGAGAAAAGAAACCTGGAAGAGGCGGCAGATGAAGATGCACTACTTTTAGTGCCGGGCGTGGCTTTTGATAAAGACCGCCACCGCTGCGGATATGGAAAAGGATTTTATGACCGCTATTTGAGCAGACATATACAGCATGTTACGGTTGCCATGGCACTTGATTTTCAGGTGGTAGAGCAGGTTCCGGCAGATGCACACGATATCTGTCCGCAGATCCTGGTCACACCGACGGCCATTTACGGAAAATAAAACGAAAAGGGAGGATTTGTCAATGAAGCGAACACTGGATGAAATTGGAATGTATGCGATGGCTGCAAAGCCTCATATGCAGTTGCTTGGGACAACGGAAAAAAACAAAGCACTGGACGCAGTTGCAGTTGCATTGAATGAGAAAGCAGAGTATCTGATCGCAGAAAATGAAAAAGATATGCAGGCTGGAAAAAAAGCCGGGATGCACCAGGGACTTCTGGACCGTCTGCTGCTGACAAAAGAGCGCATTGCCCAGATGGCGGAAGGACTCATACAGATTGCAGCTCTGGAAGATCCGATCGGGGAAGTGCTTTCCATGAAGAAACGCCCAAACGGACTGCTGATCGGTCAGAAGAGGGTTCCGCTCGGCGTGGTCGGCATTATTTACGAATCCAGACCGAATGTGACAGCAGACGCTTTCGGACTTTGCTTTAAAACAGGAAATGTGGTCGTGTTGAAAGGTGGAAGCGATGCAATGCATTCCAACATTGCCATTGTAAAAGTGATCCGTGAAGCTTTAAGAGCGTGTGGAGTGGATGAGGATGCGATCCAGCTGATCGAAGATACAGACCGCGCCATTACCACCGCATTTATGAAACGGAAAGATTTTCTGGATGTTCTGATTCCTAGAGGCGGTGCGGGACTGATCCGTGCCGTTGTGGAGAACAGTACCGTTCCGGTGATCGAAACCGGAACAGGGAACTGCCATATTTATGTTGATGAGAGCGCAGATCTTGAGATGGCAGTTAACATTATTTTTAATGCAAAAACACAGCGGATCGGGGTATGCAATGCCTGTGAATCACTGGTAGTGCATGAAAAAGCAGAAAAAGCACTGATGCCGCTGTTAAAGGCAAAACTGGATGAAAAATCCGTGGAGATCCGCGGCGATGAACAGGCACAGGAAAGCGTTTCCGGCATCGTGCCGGCTGTGGAGAGTGACTGGGGAAAAGAATATCTCGATTATATCCTCTCCGTCAAGACCGTTTCTTCCATTGACGAAGCGATCGCACATATCAACCGCTATAACACCGGACATTCCGAGGCGATCATCACAAAAGATTATGCAAATGCCCAGAAGTTTCTTGAAGAAGTGGATGCGGCGGCTGTCTATGTAAATGCCTCCACAAGGTTTACCGATGGCTTTGAATTTGGATTCGGAGCTGAGATCGGGATCAGCACCCAGAAACTCCATGCAAGAGGACCGATGGGGCTTACGGCACTGACGACCACGAAATACATTATCTATGGAAACGGGCAGGTGCGTTAAAAGATAACTTCAACAGAAGGGAAATAAGATTAGTGACAAACAACGAAGAATTCGAAAAGATATTAGAGAACATTGATGAGAATGGCACGGAACCGCAGGAAGAACCGCAAAGACAGTATTATTTTATGAAAAAGGCTCGTGCCATCCTCAAACAGAAAGCAGAAGAACTGGGACGTCCGCTGACTGCGTGTACGGTGACCTTTGGCTGTCAGATGAATGCGAGGGACAGCGAAAAGCTGATCGGTATTCTGGAGAAGATCGGTTATGTAATGACAGAAGACGAACATGCAGATTTTGTGATCTACAATACCTGTACGGTGCGTGAGAATGCAAACCAGAGAGTTTACGGACGCCTTGGGGCGTTAAACAGCATGAAAAAGAAAAATCCACATATGCTGATCGGACTGTGCGGCTGTATGATGCAGGAGCCGGAAGTTGTAGAGAAGCTGAAAAAGAGCTACCGTTTCGTGGATCTGATTTTTGGAACACACAATATTTTTAAGTTTGCAGAGCTGATCTACACCAGACTGATCTCTGAACGTATGGTGATCGATATCTGGAAAGATACCACGCAGATTGTAGAGGAACTTCCCGTAGAGCGGAAATATCCGTTCAAATCCGGTGTCAATATCATGTTTGGCTGCAACAATTTCTGCAGTTACTGTATCGTTCCATATGTCAGAGGACGTGAGAGAAGCCGTGAGCCGAAGGATATCATCCGTGAGATCGAGAAGCTGGCAGCCGATGGCGTTGTGGAAGTGATGCTCCTTGGACAGAATGTCAATTCCTATGGCAAAAATCTGGAGCAGCCGATGACTTTTGCAGCTCTTTTAAGAGAAGCAGAAAAGGTAGAAGGCCTGAAGCGTATCCGTTTTATGACCTCCCATCCAAAAGATCTGTCAGATGAACTGATCGAGGTTATGAAAGAATCAAAGAAAATCTGTCCGCATTTTCATCTGCCGCTGCAGTCCGGAAGCAGTGCCATTTTAAAGAAAATGAACCGCCATTATACAAAAGAACGTTATCTGGAACTGGTTCGAAAACTGCGTGAGGCACTTCCGGACATTTCCCTGACAACCGATATCATTGTCGGTTTTCCGGGTGAAACAGAAGAAGATTTCCTTGAGACGATGGAGGTGGTAAAAGAGGTACAGTATGACAGTGCCTTTACCTTTATCTATTCCAAACGTACCGGAACTCCGGCAGCAGTCATGGAAAACCAGATCCCGGACGATGTGGTAAAAGACCGTTTTGACCGTCTGCTTACAGAAGTACAGGAAATTTCGAAAGAACGCTGTGCAAGGTTTGAAGGAGAGACGATGGATGTTCTGGTAGAAGATGTCAATGACCATGATCCGTCCCTTGTCACCGGAAGACTGACTAACAATCTGCTGGTACATTTTAAGGGTACAGAAGACCTGATTGGAAAGATCGTCGATGTGCATCTGGATGAATGCCGCGGATTTTACTATATGGGAACCATGCTTTCTGAATAAAGAAAGAAACAGAGCAAAGAAAACAGGCGTATTTTGTTTTTTCAGTCAGAAAAGGCAGGGTACGTCTGTATTCATGAACATAAGGAGAAGTTTATGCAGCAGGAGACACCAAAGCCGCACAAACGGCGTGTAAGATATAAAGGAAAATATCCGAAAAAATTTGAAGAAAAGTACAAAGAACTGAACCCGGAAAAATATCAGGATACGGTTGAACATGTGATCAGCAAAGGGAATACACCGGCAGGCATGCATATTTCCATTATGGTGAAGGAAATCCTGGATTTTCTGAAGATCCAGCCGGGAGAAACCGGATTTGATGCTACGCTTGGCTATGGCGGTCATACAAAGGCAATGATGGAATGTCTTCATGGAGAAGGCCATATGTATGCCACTGATGTGGATCCGGAAGAGTCGGCAAAGACAAAAAAGCGTCTGCAAGAACAGGGATTCGGCGAAGAGATCCTGACCATAAAGCTTCAGAATTTCTGCACGATCGATGAGATTGCAAAAGAAGCTGGCGGATTCGACTTTATTTTGGCGGATCTTGGTGTATCCTCCATGCAGATTGACAATCCGAAACGTGGATTTTCTTTCCGCTCAGACGGTCCTCTGGATCTTCGCCTCAATCAGCAGAAGGGAATCAGTGCGGCAGAAAGATTGGATCAGATAAGCAAAGAGGAACTTGCAGGTATGTTATACGAAAATTCGGATGAGCCATACTGCGAAGAGATCGCAAAGGCGATCACAGATCAGACCCGAAAAGGAAACCGCATTGATACCACAACAAAATTGCGGACGGTCATCGAAGATACTTTGGATTTCCTGCCGGAAAAAGAAAAAAAAGATACCGTCCGAAAGACTTGTCAGCGCGTGTTCCAGGCACTTCGCATTGATGTTAACCAGGAATTTGAAGTTCTGTATGAATTTATGGAAAAACTGCCGGATGCTCTAAAGCCGGGCGGACGTGTGGCAATCCTGACCTTCCATTCCGGGGAGGACAAACTGGTCAAAAAAGCACTGAAGGCCGGATACAAAGCAGGTATTTATTCGGACTATGCCAAGGATGTGATACGTCCGTCCATGCAGGAGTGTGCACAGAATGGCAGAGCCAGGTCAACGAAAATGCGTTGGGCGGTAAAAGCAGAGTAAGAACAGAGGTACAAGCATGTTTTGTGCAGAACAGGCACAAACGATAGAAATGAGATGAAAGAGGTCTGACCGTTGAGTACAACAGCAAAAAATAATAAAAAAAATTCCGTAACGCCAATGATGGCAAAATATCTGGAAACAAAGGAACAGTACAGGGACTGTATTCTTTTTTATCGCCTGGGTGATTTCTATGAAATGTTTTTTGACGATGCCCTGACGGCATCCAAAGCACTGGAGATCACACTGACAGGAAAAGACTGCGGACTTGAAGAGCGTGCTCCGATGTGCGGCATTCCTTATCATGCTGCAGATACATATCTGAACCGTCTGGTGGCAAAAGGATATAAGGTTGCGATCTGTGAACAGGTAGAAGATCCAAAGCAGGCGAAGGGACTGGTTAAGCGGGAAGTTATCCGCATTGTCACGCCGGGAACGAATCTGGATACCAATGCTATGGATGAAACAAAGCACAATTATCTGATGGCGATCGTGTGCATGGCGGATCGTTTTGGCGTGTCCATTTCCGATATTTCCACCGGCGATTATCTGGTAACGGAAGTGGATGGATGCAGAAAGCTTTTAGATGAGATCACGAAATTTGCACCGACTGAGATCATCTGCAACGATTCTTTTTTTGTCAGCGGTGTGGATGTAGAAGATCTGAAAAACCGTCTTGGAATTGCCGTCAATGCCCTGGAAAACTGGTATTTTGGTGATGAACGCTGTAAGAAGACACTGCTTGACCACTTTCATGTCTCAAGCCTGGCAGGTCTCGGGCTTGGTGAGCTGAACTGCGGGATCATCGCAGCCGGTGCACTGCTTCAGTATCTGATGGAAACACAGAAAACAGCGATCGCAAACCTGACTTCGTTAAATACTTATTTTGCCGGAAAATACATGGTGATCGACAGCTCGACCAGAAGAAATCTGGAGCTTTGCGAAACTTTACGTGAAAAGCAGAAAAGAGGTTCCCTTCTGTGGGTTCTCGATAAGACAAAGACTGCGATGGGGGCAAGGCTTCTGCGTTCCTTTATTGAGCAGCCGCTGATCGACAAGGAAGAGATAGCAAACAGACTGGAAGCCGTCGGAGAATTAAAAGACAATGCGATCTGCAGGGAAGAGCTGCGGGAATATCTTTCTCCGGTCTATGACCTCGAGCGTCTGATCAGTAAGATCAGCTACAAGACTGCAAATCCAAGAGATCTGATCGCATTCGGCACATCTCTGTCCATGCTGCCGCATATCAAATACATTTTATCTACGATGAAATCTCCGCTTCTTGTGGAAGTATGCGGGCAGATGGATGAACTTCAGGATGTGTGTGATCTGATCGACCGGGCAATTATGGAGGAGCCGCCGATCCAGATCAAAGACGGCGGTATCATCAAAGAAGGCTATAACGAAGAAATCGACCGTCTGCGCGCCGCAAAGACAGAAGGCAAGACCTGGCTGGCACAGCTGGAAGCCAAAGAACGTGAAAATACCGGCATCAAAAACCTGAAGATCAAATACAACAAGGTGTTTGGCTATTATCTGGAAGTGACAAACTCTTTTAAAGATATGGTTCCGGATTACTATACAAGAAAACAGACACTCACAAATGCTGAACGTTATATCACGCCGGAATTAAAAGAGCTGGAGGACATCATTCTCGGAGCGGAGGACAAGCTCTTCTCTTTGGAATACAATCTGTTTTCCGATGTAAGGGAACAGATCGCAAAAGAGGTAGAACGCATTCAGAAGACCGCAAAAGCAGTGGCGGCGATCGATGTGTTTGCATCATTGGCAATGGTTGCGGAACGTAATAACTATGTCTGCCCGAAAATGAATGAAAAAGGTATGATCGATATCAAGAACGGCCGTCATCCGGTAGTTGAACAGATGATCGAAAACGATATGTTCATTGCAAACGATACTTACCTTGACAACAGCAAAAACCGTATTTCCATCATTACCGGCCCAAACATGGCAGGTAAATCAACATACATGCGTCAGAGTGCCCTGATCGTTCTGATGGCTCAGATTGGCAGCTTTGTCCCGGCATCTTCTGCGAAGATTGGCATTGTAGACCGTATTTTTACAAGGGTCGGTGCTTCGGATGACCTGGCAAGCGGACAAAGCACTTTTATGGTAGAAATGACGGAGGTTGCCAATATTCTTCGAAATGCAACTTCGAACAGTCTTCTGATCCTGGATGAGATCGGACGTGGAACAAGCACTTTTGACGGGCTTTCGATTGCCTGGGCGGTGGTTGAGCATATCGCAAATACAAGACTTCTCGGGGCAAAAACACTTTTCGCAACGCATTACCATGAACTGACCGAATTGCAGGGCAAATTATCGGGCGTGAACAATTACTGCATTGCTGTAAAAGAAAAGGGCGATGATATTGTATTTCTTCGAAAGATCGTAAAAGGCGGTGCGGATAAGAGTTATGGTATCCAGGTCGCAAAACTTGCCGGTGTTCCGGATTCCGTGATCGAACGTGCAAAAGAGCTGGTAGAAGAATTAAGTGATGCGGATATTACAGAGCGTGCAAAAGAGATTGAGGCAGCAGGCAGTGCACCGCAGGCAAAAACGGCGACAAAAGTCCGCAACCGTCCCAAAACCTACGATCAGGTTGATATGGGTCAGATGGCACTGTTTGACACTGCAAAAGATGAGGATATTTTAAAAGAATTAAGTGAGATGGAGATTGCTTCCATGACACCGCTGGAAGCATTAAATACATTGAACCGTCTGCAGAGCAAACTGAAAAACCGTTGGAGTGTAACAGGCGTACAGGGATGATAGTATGAAGAATATTGCAGTATTAGATGAAAGTACCATTGATAAAATTGCAGCAGGAGAGGTAATCGAGCGACCTTCTTCTGTGGTCAAAGAATTGGTAGAAAATGCCATCGATGCCGGAGCAACTGCTGTGACGGCTGAAATCAAAGACGGCGGGATCTCACTGATCCGGATCACCGATAACGGCGAGGGCATTGCAAAGGATCAGATCGCAACCGCTTTTCTGCGTCATGCGACCAGCAAGATCACGAAAGTGGAGGATCTGCTTTCTGTATCTTCGCTTGGATTTCGCGGTGAGGCGTTATCGAGCATTGCCGCAGTCTGCCAGGTGGAAGTGATCACCAAGACGGCCGGCACACTGCTTGGGACCAGATACCGCATTGAGGGCGGACAGGAGATTTTAACAGAGGAGATTGGTGCACCGGAGGGAACGACGTTCCTGGTCAATAATATTTTTTATAATACACCGGCAAGAAAAAAGTTTTTAAAATCTGCGATGACAGAGGCCGGATACATCAGCGAACTGATGGAACGCATGGCTCTTTCACATCCGGAAATCGCGTTCAAATTTATCAATAACCGACAGACCAGGCTGCACACATCAGGCAACCATAACCTGAAGGATATTATTTATGGTATTTATGGAAGGGATATTGCGGCCAATCTGCTTCCAGTAAAAGCAGAAGGAGCATTTGGCAGGCTGGAGGGATTTGTCGGAAAGCCGGTGATCTCCAGAGGCAACCGCAATTTTGAAAACTATTTTGTTAATGGAAGATATGTAAAAAGCAAGATCATCACAAAAGCGATCGAGGATGCCTATAAGACATTTATGATGCAGCATAAATATCCGTTCACGGCACTGCACTTTACGATACCGGGGGATCTTCTGGATGTCAACGTTCATCCAACCAAACTGGAACTGCGTTTTTCCAATCAGGAAGAAATCTACCAGATCGTATATGATACTGTACGGCAGGCACTCTCATCCAGAGAACTGATCCCGGATGTCGGTGTGGACAGGGAGCCGAAAAAGGCAGAATTGCCAAAATATAAAAAGCCGGCACAGGTTCCGGAGCCATTTCAGATCCCAAAGGCAAAACCACAGTCCTCTTTTACGGCACATGTGATACGGGAGAGTGCATCTTCTTACACAGTATTGCCAAAAGCAGAAAAAGCTCCGCGCCCGCTGCCGCAGATGTTTCAGAAACAAAATACAGAGCCGGCATCAAAGAGCGTACCAGAAACCGAAAAAGGCGAAGTGTCTGAAACAGCAACAAAACCAGAGAAACCGTTTGAACAGGAAATCACCAGAGAAATTCAGAAAGCAGAACAGATGGAGCTTTTTGATGATAAGCTTTTATCGCAGCAGAATGTGAAGCAGCATACGGTCATCGGACAAGTGTTCGATACTTACTGGATCGTGCAGTTTCAGGATAAAATGTATCTGATCGACCAGCATGCGGCTCATGAAAAGGTTTTATATGAGCAGACGATGAAACGATTAAAAGATCATACGTTTACGTCGCAGCGGATCAGTCCGCCGGTCATTCTGACGCTGAGTCTCAAAGAGGAGGAAGCTTTAAAAATGCACATGGATGTTTTTGAAAAGCTTGGCTTTGAGATAGAACCGTTCGGCGGCATGGAATATGCCCTCAGTGCAATTCCGGACAATCTGTTCGGTATTACGGAACGTTCTCTGTTTCTGGAGATTTTAGATGGTCTGGTAGACCAGTCGGTCAGGGGCACGCCGCAGAGTGTTTTAGAAAAGGTGGCTTCGATGTCCTGCAAGGCAGCAGTCAAGGGAAATCACCGTATGAGTACAAAAGAAGCGCATGCTCTGATTGATGAGCTGCTGACGCTGGATAATCCATACAATTGCCCACATGGGCGGCCGACGATCATTTCCATGTCAAAATACGAGCTGGAGAAGAAATTTAAGAGAATTGTATAGAAACGGGGGAGTTATATTTTATGACAAAGAAACCACTGATCATTCTGACCGGACCGACGGCGGTCGGGAAAACGGCACTTTCTCTGTCTCTTGCAGAGCGTGTGAACGGGGAGATCATCTCAGCAGATTCTATGCAGGTTTACCGCGGCATGGATATTGGCTCAGCAAAAATCATGCCGGAAGAACAAAAAGGAATTCCTCATCATCTGATTGATGTGTTAGATCCGGATGATGAGTTTCATGTCGTGCGCTTCGTGCAGATGGCAAAGGCAGCGATGGAAGACATCCGAAGCAGGGGAAAGCTGCCGATCCTCACAGGAGGAACCGGATTTTACATACAGGCCATACTTTATGATATTGATTTTACGGAAAGCGGAGAGGACGATTCTTACCGAAGAGAGTTGGAGACTTATGCAAAAGAGCAGGGGGCAGAAAAGCTGCATGAGAAATTAAGGGAAGTCGATCCCATTTCCGCCGAGAAGATCCATGCAAATAATGTTAAGCGTGTGATCCGTGCACTGGAATATTATAAACAGACCGGGGAGCCAATCTCCAGGCACAATGAGCAGGAACGGCAGAAGGAATCTCCTTATGCCTTTGCCTATTTTGTATTGAATGACAAACGGGATCGTCTTTACCAGCGTATTGATGAGCGCATTGATGAGATGCTTTTAGAAGGTCTGGTGGCGGAAGTGGAAAAGCTGAAGGAAAAAGGATGCCACCGCGGTATGGTTTCGATGCAGGGACTTGGGTATAAAGAAATCCTGGAGTATCTGGACGGGGAATGTACTCTTGAGGAAGCGGTTTATAAATTAAAGAGAGATACGAGACATTTTGCAAAGCGTCAGATCACCTGGTTTAAGCGGGAACGTGATGTGATCTGGGTTGACAAAGATGCTTTTGAATATGATGAAGAAAAAATTCTGCAGTATATGCTTGCAGTTTTACAGGAGAGACATGTATGGAATCATTAAAGAATATGTACGAAGAATTTGGCATCTGTGATGCGATTTATGAGTTTGGACAGAAAACGGAGGAAAAATTAAAAGAACGTTTTGATGCGATCGATAAAAATGCAGAGTACAATCAGTTGAAAGTACTGCATGCCATGCAGAAAAACCGTGTCTGTGCAGAACATTTTTCCGGAAGTACCGGATATGGCTACAACGATGATGGAAGGGATACGCTGGAAAAGGTATATGCTGATACATTCCACACGGAAGATGCCCTGGTAAGACCGCAGATCACATGTGGAACCCATGCGATCGCTCTGGCACTGTTCTCTAATTTAAGACCTGGAGATGAACTTTTATCGATCGCCGGAAAGCCGTATGATACGCTCGAAGAAGTGATCGGCATCCGTCCATCCAGAGGTTCTCTTGCCGAATATGGAGTCTCTTACGCACAGGTGGATTTAAAGGAGGATGGTTCTTTTGATTTTGACGGGATCAGAAATGCGATCAATGAGCGGACCAAGGTAGTGACGATCCAGCGTTCGAAAGGCTATCAGACAAGACCGACGCTTTCGGTTGCAAAAATCGGGGAGGCGGTTGCTTTTATAAAAAGTATAAGAGAAGATATCGTATGTATGGTAGACAACTGTTACGGTGAATTTACGGAGCTGAGTGAGCCAACGGATGTCGGTGTGGATATGATGGCCGGCTCTCTGATAAAGAATCCGGGCGGCGGACTGGCACCGGTCGGCGGTTATATCGTCGGAAAAAAAGAATGTGTGGAGAATGCAGCCTGCCGTCTGACGTCTCCGGGACTTGCCAAAGAGGTCGGAGCCTCCCTTGGTATTTTAAATTCTTTTTATCAGGGATTTTTCCTGGCACCGACCGTTACAGCCGGAGCTTTAAAGGGTGCCATTTTTGCAGCAAACATTTACGAAGCATGTGGATTTCCGGTGGTTCCGAATGGTTCTGAGAGCCGCCATGATATCATTCAGGCTGTGGAGCTTGGAACAGCAGAAGGTGTGATCGCATTCTGCCGCGGTATCCAGGCAGCAGCACCGGTAGACAGCTACGTGACACCGGAGCCTTGGGCGATGCCGGGTTATGACAGCGATGTGATCATGGCAGCAGGAGCTTTTGTTCAGGGATCTTCGATTGAATTAAGTGCGGACGGACCGATCAAAGCGCCGTATGCCGTGTATTTCCAGGGCGGACTTACCTGGCAGCATGCAAAACTGGGCATTTTGATGTCCCTTCAGAAACTCTATGATGCAAAGCTGGTCAAACTGCCTCTCTAGGGTCAAAAGTCCCCAACTATGAGCAAGCTCATGTGGATTTAGACCTTTTGACCCTGGCATCGTAGAATATAAAGAAACACAGAAATGGAACAGCAGTATGAGCAGGAGAAAACAGATGAAACGAATTATAGTCGCAGGCGGAGGTGCAGCAGGATTTATGAGTGCCTTCCATGCAAAATGGCCGGATACAGAAGTAACTATTCTGGAGGCACAGGAAAAGCCTGGGAAAAAACTTCTGACAACCGGCAACGGAAAATGCAACCTGACTTATGCATCCAAAAAACCGGTGATCTCCTATCGTGGAAACGGGCAGGATTTTACAGAAGCTGCCCTGAAAACTTTTGATCAGGAGCGGACTGTGCAGTTTTTTGAAGAACTCGGAATGCTGATGCATGAAAAAAACGGCGGAGTGTATCCCTATAGCGATCAGGCACAGACGGTGCAGACGATTTTTCTGGACGCACTGAGGGAACGCGGTGTCAAAATAAAAACACAAGAACGCATTAAAAGTATTCTGCCGCAAAAAAAAGGTGGATTTCTTGTGAAGACAGAAGGATGGCAGTATGAGGCGGATGCCGTGATCCTTGCATGCGGATCAAAAGCGGCACCGGCACTTGGCGGATGTGAGGATGGCTATCAACTGGCAGAAAAACTTGGCCATCCGGTCACAAAGATTGTTCCGGCACTGGTTCCGCTGAAGACAAAAGAAGCCGCTTCCCATGCACTTGCAGGACTTCGAAGTCCTGCAAACGTGAAACTTTTTATTGACGGAAAAAAAGCGGCAGAATCTGAAGGAGAACTTCAGTGGACATCGTATGGAATTTCCGGGATCGTAGTTTTTCAGGTCAGCCGTTTTGCAGCACTTGGACTTTTGGAGAGGAAAAATGTGCAGATTTCTATTGATCTGCTTCCACAGGTGGACAGATGGCATCTTCTTGCAATGTACCAAAAACAGACAAACCGGAGAGCGGAGCATCTTCTGTCCGGAATATTTCCGCAGAAACTTGCAGCTTTTCTGTTAAAACAGACCGGACAGAAAGCAGATACAATTTTACAGGAAGAACCATTTCTTGAAATTCTTGCTCTGGCATCCAATCTGCGCCTTACAGTGACCGGCACGCGTTCATTTGATTATGCACAGGTCTGTGCAGGCGGGATTGATACTGCTTTTGTAAATGCAAAGACCATGGAATCTGAAAAGGTACCAGGACTTTATTTTGCCGGGGAAATCCTGGATGTAGATGGTGCCTGCGGCGGTTATAATCTGCAGTGGGCCTGGAGCAGTGGTTACCTGGCAGGATATCATGCGGCAAACGATCAGAAAGGACAGGTAAAACAGAATGCTTAGAATTTCACAGATAAAGAGAAACGCGGAAAAAGGAGAACAGGGACTGAAACGTGCCGCAGCAAAAGAACTTCGCATCCGGGAGGAAGAAATTCAGAATCTGCGGATCTGCAAACGTTCTCTGGATGCGAGAAAGAAACCGGAACTGTATTATGTCTATACAGTAGATGTAGAAGTAAATGACGAAGAAAAAATACTGCGAAAATGTAAAAGCAATAAGGTTAGCAGAGCAAAAGAAGTCCTCTATGCCCCAGAACAGAGCGGAACGGTTTTTCTGAAACACCGCCCGGTTGTAATCGGTATGGGGCCAGCAGGACTTTTCTGTGCTCTTTCTCTTGCAAGAGCCGGTTTTTCACCAATCCTTTTAGAGAGAGGTATGGATGTTGACCGCCGACAGGATATCGTTGAAACATTCTGGCAGACAGGACAACTGGATGAACGAAGCAATATCCAGTTCGGAGAAGGCGGAGCCGGCACTTTTTCGGATGGAAAACTGAATACAGCAGTAAAAGATGCCACAGGAAGAAATACGTTTGTCCTGAAAACGTTTGTCGAATTTGGTGCACCGGAAGAAATCCTTTGGCTGAACAAACCGCACATCGGAACCGATCTTCTGCGGAAAGTCATTAAAAATATCAGAAATGAGATCCTGAATCTTGGTGGAGAAGTGCATTTTGAAGCACAGGTCACCGATTTTGAAATCCAGAAAGGACAGCTTCAGGCTCTGGTTATCAACGGAAAGGAAAAACTGGAATGTGAAGCGGCCGTTCTGGCAATCGGTCACAGTGCGAGAGACACGTTTGCATTGCTGAAAAATAGACAGTTTACCATGTCACCAAAAGCTTTTGCGGTCGGTGTCCGCATGGAACATCCGCAGCATCTGATCGATCAGTCCCAGTACGGAAAAGAGCGGGGAAGACTTCCGGCTGCAGATTACAAACTGACCTGTCAGCTTCCGAACGGCCGAGGTGTATACTCTTTTTGTATGTGTCCTGGAGGATATGTAGTAAATGCTTCTTCAGAAGAAAAAAGACTTGCAGTAAACGGTATGAGTTATCACAGTCGAAACGGTGACAATGCAAACAGTGCCATTGTTGTTACAGTGACACCGGAGGACTTCCAGGGAGAGGATGTACTTGCCGGTGTGGAATTTCAGAGAAAACTGGAAGCGGCGGCATATGAAGCCGGAGATGGAAAGATCCCTGTACAGCTGTATCGTGATTTCTGCAAAAAACAGGTCAGTGAAGCACTTGGAGAAACCACGCCTTCCATGAAAGGAGCATGGACATTCGGAAATGTAAGAGACTGTTTTCCGAAAGAAATCGGTGACTCCATTGAGCAGGCAGTCAGAGTTTTTGGGAAAAAGATCAGAGGATTTGACAGAGGAGATGCCATTTTATCGGCCATCGAGAGCAGAACGTCCTCTCCGGTACGGATCGAGCGGGAAAAAGAGACGCTTCAAAGCAGCGTTTCCGGTATTTATCCATGTGGAGAAGGCGCCGGATATGCCGGAGGGATCACCTCCGCAGCCATGGACGGACTGAAAGTTGCGGAAGCGATTTTAAAAAAATTTAAGATTAAATAGTGTGTACACACTGCAGGATTTATGATACAATATCCTATCGGAAGAAATTGGATATTGCGATGTAATAAGTCAGGGAAGCGTGAGCCGACTACATTTATGACAGAAAACACACGTAAAATGGCTGATTTTCCAGCAGACGAACTACCATATGAAAAATGTGTAAAAAAGGGCGCAGAAGCACTCAGTGATGCAGAGCTTCTCGCCGTTATTTTACGTACCGGCGCAAGAGGTTCCAATGCCTTGGAACTTTCCAGAAAGATACTGGATGCCGGACTTCCGCAAAAAGGTCTGCTCGGTCTTTATCATATGAGTATCCCACAGCTTCAGAAGATCCGTGGCATCGGAGAAGTGAAGGCAGTGCAGCTCAAATGTATTGCAGAGCTCTCCAGAAGAATTGCCGGGCAGTCTGTCGGACAATCCCTGAATTTCAAAAATGCATCTACAATCGCAGAATATTTTATGGAAGAAATGCGCCATCTGGAGCAGGAGCAGATGCTTCTTCTGATGCTTGATACGAAATGCCGTCTTCTTGCGAGGCAGTTTATATCAAAGGGCAGTGTAAACTGCTCCGTCATTACGCCGCGTGAGATTTTTTTGCTGGCTCTGCAGCATCATGCGGTTTTTATTATACTTCTGCATAATCATCCAAGCGGAGATCCTTCTCCGAGTGAGGAAGACAAGAGCTTTACAAAACGTATTTCTCTTGGCGGAGAACTGATCGGTATCCGTCTGCTGGATCACATCATTGTAGGCGACAGATGCTACACCAGTTTTCAGGAAATGAAAATCCTTTAAGGCAAGGAGCTTAAGTACATGCTGTTTCGAAAAAAATGCGGTATCGATCTTGGCAATGATACCATAAAGATTGCCGATAAAAAGAAAAAGAAAATAATCTGTGAAAAAAATATGATCGCTGTACGTGATAAGACAAATGTGATCGCTATTGGGAACCGTGCATACAATATGTACGAAAAAACTCCCGTGTGTGTGGAAGCAGCCAGTCCAATGCGTGACGGAACGATCGCGGACGGAGAAAATCTCGGTCTTATCCTGACACAATTTCTTAAAAAGTTTTCCGGAATATTTACGAAACGTCCGGATCTCATCATTACCGTTCCGATGGAATTATCTGAAATTGAAATGCGGGCATTTTACAAAGTGTTATCCGGACTTAAAGTCCGGAAAATCGCACTGATTGAAAAGGGTATTGCAGATGCTGTCGGTATCGGCATACCCGTTCTTACACAAACCGGTGGGATGGTCGTAAATATTGGTGCTGCTACAACCGGCATTTCTGTTATCTCAGACGGGAAAGTGATTCTTGGTCGCCAATGTACACTCGGCGGTGATGTGATGAATGAAGCAATCATTACCATGGTCCGCAGAAAGCACAATCTGGCAATTGGTCACCATAGTGCTGAAAAACTGCGTGTGGAAACCGGATACCTGATAAATGGTCCTGTGCAGACCAGAACGATTTATGGCATCCATACTGTCAGCGGGCTTCCGTCCTCTGCTGAAATCCCTTCCGAAGATATCCGGGAGGCGATCACAGAAACGGCTGACAATATTGCAGACGCACTGCTGACCACCCTCCAGCGGACACCTCCGCAGCTTCTGGAAAATATCCGCCAGAATGGAATCTATCTTTCCGGCGGGGTGTCATTGACACCAAACATTGCCTGTTATCTGCAGGAAAAAGTGACATTTCCTGTTTATAATATACCAGATCCTGTCTTTAATACCCTAAATGGAATTGTCACCATCCTAAATGACAAAGAACTGCGGAAACTGACCTTTTCTTTAAAAGATTATATTGGAAACCTGATATAGCAAGAATGATATGATAAACGAGGAACTGCAATGAAAAAAAAGACAAACGATTCAGGAAAAAGTAAAATCGTGCTGACGGTCCTGACCGCAGTCTGTGCTGCACTTATCATTCTGTCTTTTACGACAGATATGATGTCCGGACCGCTTCAGTATATCACCGGCGTGATCACACCGATCCAAAGCGGCATGAACACCATCGGTACATGGATTTCGGAAAAAGGAGAGTACCTGTTCAATACCACAGATCTGCGTTCTGAAAATGAAACGCTCCAGAAAAAAGTTCAGGAACTGACTGCTGAAAACAGTGAGCTTCTGCAGAACCAGGAAGAATATGCTCGCCTGAAAGAACTTCTGGACCTGAAGGATGAATACAGCGATTATCCGACCATAGCGGCCCGTATCATCGCAAAAGATTCCGGAAACTGGTTTAATGTATTTACGATCAACCGCGGATCAAGCGATGGAATCAAAGAAGATATGAATGTCATTTCTTCCGGCGGACTGGTTGGAATCGTGACCTCTGTTGGTCCAAACTGGGCAACTGTACGCTCCATTATAGATGATTACAGCAATGTCAGTGCGGAAATCAGTTCATCTTCCGATAATTGTATCATCGCCGGAAACCTGAAACTGATCGATGAAGGGAAGATCAGTCTTGTAAAGCTGACCGATACAGATAATAAAGTTACCGTCGGTGACAAAGTTGTAACTTCTGAGATCAGCAACCGTTTTCTTCCCGGTATTCTGATCGGATATGTCAGTGAAATCGGCATGGATTCCAACAATCTGACAAAATCCGGAGCCATTACACCAGTCGTAGACTTTCGGCATCTGCATGAAGTTCTGGTTATCACTCAGTTGAAGAACACCGACGAAGCCCAGGCCGATATTCGTTCGCAGGCACAGAGTGAAACGGAGATGACCGTTGAAACCGATTCAGGCAAACAGACAGAAAGCAGTACACAGGCAGGAGGGGAACCGTGAAACGCAGGATCACCATGATTTTTTTAATTATTTTTTGTTTCATACTGCAGACCACATTGCTGCAGACTTTCTCTGTCGCATCAGTATCACCGAGCCTTCCGGTTATTTTAACCGTCTCTTTTGCACTGATGCGCGGAAAAAGAGAAGGTATGTTTACCGGTGCTTTTTTCGGAATCCTGATGGATATTTTTTACGGTCCGGTGCTTGGATTCCATATGCTTCTTTTTACATATATTGGATATCTGAACGGATACTGTTACCGTATTTTCTATGATGACGATATAAAAATGCCTGTACTTCTGATCGCGCTCAGCGATATCGCATACGGCATGATTATATATATTTTTCAGTTTCTGTTCCGCGGAAGAATCAGCCTTTTCTTCTATCTGCGCAGGATCATCATACCGGAAGTAATCTATACGGCACTGATCACACTGATCGTATATCGTCTTCTTCTGGCACTAAATCACAAACTTGAAAAGGCAGAACAAAGGAGTGTAGGTAGCTTTGTTTAATTATGTAAAAAATTCCCCTTCCAGAATGCTAAAGTCAAGGATCATCATCCTGATTGTTCTTTTTTCCCTGCTGTCAGGTATCCTGATCCAGCGTCTTTTTTCCATGCAGATCCTGAACGGCGAGCAGTACCTGAACGATTTTACCATGCAGATCAAAAAAGAGACCACGTTAAAAAGTACAAGGGGTAATATTTATGATCGTTCCGGGAATGTCATCGCTTACAATAAGCTTTCTTATAATGTTACATACGAAGATATAGGAAGCTATGACACAACAAAAGAACGTAACCTTTCCATGAACAGCAGCCTTTATCAAATTATGAAAGTTATTGAAAACGGCGGCGGAGAGGTTTATACCAATTATGCGATCGCTGCCGGAAACAACGGACAATATGAATTTACGCGTGAAGGTTTTAATCTTCTTCGTTTCCGGGCGGATGTTTTTGGCCGTGCCTATACAGACGATCTGAAAACAGATGAACGTAACTGTACTGCGGAAGAACTGATGCAGACATTATCCACAAAAAAATGGTATGGGATTGATCCATCCATTTATACAGCCGAAGAACTGCAGGAATACGGACTTCCATCCAGCTTTACAAAAGAAGAGCAGTTGGAGCTGACTGCACTTCGAAGCGCTGTGGCACAGAACAGCTATCAGAAATATGTCACAACCACAATTGCAAAAGATGTTTCCCAGGATATCGTTGCTGTTATCATGGAAAACAAAGATACTTATCCAGGTGTGGATGTTGAAGAAGATTCCATCCGTGTTTACGAAGACGGTCTTTATCTGGCTCCTCTGATTGGATATACCGGTCAGATTTCTGCTGAAGAGCTGGAAGAGCTGAATGGCGAAAAAGGCAATGAGTACAACAATAATGACATCGTTGGAAAATCCGGTCTGGAAAAATATTTCGAAAAACAGCTCCGTGGACAGAATGGAACAAAAACCGTTTATGTGGACAACCTGGGAAAGGTTCTGAAAGAAGATTCTGAAGTCGCACCTCAGGCAGGAAATGATATCCACCTTACCATCGACCGTGATCTTCAGATTGCTGTATACAAGATACTTGAACAATATATTGCCGGCATCGTATACAACAAAATATTCGATGCTGAAAAATTCGACAAAGACAATATCTCCTCCGAAGACGATATCCTGATTCCGATTTATGACGTATACTACAGTCTGTTTGAAAACAATGTCCTGGATGCAGATCATCTTGCTTCCGAGGATGCAAGTGATACAGAGCAGAAAATCTACAAGGCATTTCTGGACAGAGAAGATCAGATTTTTTCTGATATTAAGGAACAGATGATTTCTTCCTCCTCAACACCTTACAAGGATCTTTCAGAAGAAATGCAGGTCTATGAAAGTTTTATTGTAGATAATGTGCTGATCGCAGGAACTGAAGTTCTGGATCAGGATAAAATTGACACTAAAGATGAGATGTGGACAAAATGGAACAGCGAAGAGAGCATCAGCCTGAATGAATTTCTGACTTATGCCATTTCCCAGAACTGGGTTGATATTACAAAAGTCAACAGTGATACAACTTATCTGGACAGCAGTGAGATTACCGGCGCGCTTGCCGATTATGTGATCAGTTATCTCAGGGACAGCGACACGTTCAGCAGACAGGTATACAAATACATGATTCAGAATTACCAGATCAGTGGCAGTGATATCTGTATTCTGCTCTTTGATCAGGGAATCTTAAAAATGAATACAGAAGATTACAGTGCCCTGCAAAATGGTACCGTTTCCGCATATGACTTTATCATGGCAAAAATTTATTCTCTTGAGATCACACCGGCAATGCTGGCGCTGGAACCATGTACCGGATCTGCTGTTATTACTGACCCGAACAATGGAGATGTCCTTGCATGCGTTACCTATCCCGGATATGATAACAATCGTCTTGCCAATAATATGGATGATGATTATTTCTATAAACTGAACAGTGATAAAGCATCCCCATTTTATAATAAAGCAACACAGGAAGTTACCGCTCCCGGATCCACTTTCAAGATTGTTGCTGCCACCGCCGGTGTTATGGAGAATGTTGTTGGCATCAATGATACGATTAACTGTACTGGTAAATTCCAGTTAATCCCACCAGATGTTAACTGCTGGATTTATTCCGAACGATATAAAGGTGGTTCCCATGGTCCGCTTACATTATCGCAGGCAATCACAGAATCCTGTAATTTCTATTTCAACACTGTTGGTTACAAACTTGGAAAAACACAGGATATTGATGATCTGACACCAGAGACCGATGAAAACGGAACGATCGTCCAGTCCTCTGCTTATGACGACAAACAGGCAATCGATACGTTGACCAAATATGCTGCAATGTATGGTTTTGATGCCAATACTGGTATTGAAATAGATGAGACTGCACCACATGTTTCTACAACAGACGGTGCACGTACTGCAATGGGACAGGGTGGTAATACATTCACAACCAGCCAGCTTTCCCGTTACGCGGCAACCATTGCAAACAGCGGAACCTGCTATGACCTTACGCTGCTCGACCGCATTACAGACAGCAGCGACCACACTTTAGAAGAACCGGATCCGGTTGTACACAGTACCGTAGATCTTCCTTCTGATCTGTGGGATGCTATCCACACTGGTATGAATGGTGTATACCAGAATAATTCTGCTTTTACCGAGATCAAAAATTCCTTTAATATGGCAGGAAAAACCGGTACTGCACAGGAAAATCAAGAAAAACCAAACCATGCGCTGTTTATCGGTTACGCACCATATGATACACCGGAAATTGCAATGGCAGTCCGTATCACCAACGGATATTCTTCCACAAATGCTGCGTCTGTAGCAAAAGATATTGTAAATTACTATTTCAAGCTGAAAAAGGAAAGCGAGATTATTACAAACACCGCAGCAAATGTAAATGTAAGCAACGGATTTGCTGACTAAGCTTGAGGAGGGCAGAGATATGAAACGCAATTCGGTAATTATCAAAAGCAATAAATATGGCCTGATGGTTATTCTGGATGATAAAATGCCTTTTCAGGAACTTCTTCTTGATATTGCAGATAAATTTCAGGAATCTGCCAACTTTTTTAAGAATGCAAAGATGGCAATAACCTTCCGCGGACGTACGTTAAATTACGAACAGGAGAAACAGGTCATAGAAACCATTGTAAATCATTGCGGGATTCATATTCTCTGCATCGTAGACGAAGATGCAGTTTCCCGGGAACATTACCGACGGATTTTAAATTCTGCATTGGAGGAAAAAACAAGAGATGACGGCTTTTTTTACCGGGGAACTCTGTCAAACGGTGAAATTCTGGAAACGGACAGCAGTGTCGTAGTGCTTGGAGATATCTGTTCCGGTGCGAAAGTGATCTCAAAGGGAAATATTATTGTACTTGGATCATGCCGCGGCAGTATTTATGCCGGTGCAACCGGCGATCGGAACTGTTTCGCTGCCGCACTTGTCATGAAACCAGTACAGGTACGTATTGCAGATAAAACTGCCCGCAGTGCAATCACAAAATATTCTGATCACACTGAATATAAAGCAGAACCCAAAGTTGCATACATAAAAGCAGAACACATTTATGTAGAAACGATTAAACAGGAAACACTACAGGAGCTTTCATTTACACAGGAGAAATGACAGAATCGTCAAAATCATCAGATTTATGGAGGATATGTGTAATGAGTGAAATCATTGTTGTGACATCCGGAAAAGGCGGTGTTGGAAAAACAACCGTTACTGCAAACATCGGCGCTGGTCTGGCCGGACTTGGTGCAAAGACCGTATTGGTCGATACAGATATTGGCCTGCGAAACCTGGACGTTGTGATGGGATTGGAAAATCGTATTGTTTATAATCTTGTTGACGTAATCGAAGGAAATTGTCGTTTAAAGCAGGCATTGATCCGTGATAAAACCCATTCCAATCTGTTTTTACTCCCCGCTGCACAGACACGGGACAAATCTGCAGTCACACCACAGCAGATGCAAAAACTGACCGAAAATCTGCAGGAAAAATTTGATTATATTGTCCTGGACTGTCCTGCAGGAATCGAGCAGGGATTTTTCAATGCCATTGCCGGTGCCAGAAGAGCTATCGTAGTAACGACACCGGAAGTTTCCGCTATCCGCGATGCAGACCGGATCATAGGTCTTCTTGAGGCAAATGCTCTGACACAGATCGATCTGATCATCAACCGCCTGCGTATGAATATGATCCGCCGGGGCGATATGATGTCCGTAGAAGATGTAGTTGAGATTCTTTCTGTCAATCTTCTTGGTGCCATACCGGATGATGATCATATTGTGATCGCCACAAATCAGGGTGAAACACTTATCGGAAGTGAAACACCATCCGGCGAGGCGTTTTTAAATATCTGCAGAAGGATTCTTGGAGAAGCCGTCCCTCTTATGGATTTTAATCATAAAGAAGGATTTTTGCATCAGATCAGTTCCCTGGTTAAAAAGGGAAGAAGGGAGAGGTCACTTTGAAAAGATTTCTTTTATGGTTTCCGCAAAAATCTGCTGTACTTGCACGGGAACGAACAGCCGCTGTTTTATATATGGATCGGCTGGATTGTCCGGCGGATACTATGAAATATCTGAAACGTGACATGAAAAGAGTAATAGAAAAGTACCTGAACATTGAAAATGCGGATGTGTTTATCCGCATGGACATCAAAAGAGAAGTAAAGCAAGGGGTTAAAGATGTTAAGACAATACAAATTGAAAGATTATAAATTCCGGCTGGTTCTTTGGGTACTGATCCTGTCAGTGATCGGTATTATGGTGATCGGAAGTGCAGATAAAAACTATCAGTTAAAACAGATCATTGGTATGGGACTCGGAATTATTTTTATGACAGTGGTGTCTTTGATGGACTATTCATGGATCAGCAATTTTTACTGGATCTACTATGTTTGCGGCCTGCTTCTTTTGATTGCAGTACGTTTTTTGGGAACAGAAGTAAACGGTGCAAAACGCTGGATTGATTTTGGCGGATTCAGTTTTCAGCCGTCCGATATTATGAAAATTGTGGTGATCATCTTTTTTACTCGCTTTTTTATCAACCATGAAGAAGACATCAACAAACCACAGACTATTTTGAAAGCAGTCGGACTGGTTGCCATACCATGGTTTTTTATTTACAAACAGCCTGACTTGTCTACCAGCATTGTAGTTCTGTTGATTTTCTGCACAATATATTTTATTGCAGGCTTGAGTTCTAAAATAATCGGTGGTATGATATTGATATGTGTACCGCTCGTCGTCATCGGTGCGATGCTTATAACACAACCAGATCAGAAAATCCTTCAGGGTTATCAGTACAATCGAATTATGGGTTGGCTTCAACCGGAGAAATATCCTGATGTTTCTTATCAACAGACAAACTCCAAAATTGCAATTGGTTCCGGACAGCTTTATGGAAAGGGGCTCAATAACAGCAATGTCAATTCTGTTAAAAACGGAAACTTTATTGCCGAACCACAGACAGATTTTATTTTTGCCGTTGCCGGTGAAGAACTTGGCTTTCTTGGATGCTGCCTGATCGTTGCTCTTGAATTTCTGATCGCTCTGGAATGTATCCTGATTGGAAGGAATGCGAGAGATATTTCCGGAACACTGATATGCTGCGGTATGGCCGCATTGATTGTTTTTCAGAGTTTTATCAACATCTGCGTTGCCACAGGTCTGATGCCAAATACCGGTCTGCCTCTTCCGTTTGTAAGCTATGGTCTTACTTCACTGATCAGTCTTTATATCGGGATCGGTATGGTACTGAATATCGGACTGCAGGTACGAAAATACTAAATATCGCACATTGTAATGAAATACACAGGAAGGAGGTCTGATTTTTATGAATATAGGACTTATTGCACATGATTCCAAAAAGAAGCTGATGCAGAATTTCTGCATTGCCTACCGTGGAATTTTGTGTAAACACGAATTGTATGCAACAGGAACAACAGGAAGACTTGTGGAGGAGGTTACAAACCTGAATATTCACAAATTCCTCGCCGGACATCTGGGCGGTGAACATCAAATGGGAGCACAGATTGAGAATAATCAGATTGACCTTATGATCTTTCTTCGGAATCCACTTGGTGCAAAACCACATGAACCGGATACCAAAAATATTTTTTTACTTTGTGATATGCACAATATTCCACTTGCAACCAATCTTGCAACAGCAGAATTACTGATCAAGTCTTTAGACCGGGGAGATCTTGAATGGCGGGAGATGTACAAGTAATGGAAACAAGAGAAAACAGACAGAGACGTGAACGCAATCACCGGACACCGGTAAAACCACCAAAGAAGAATCGCAGATCACAGGGAAGAAAGGTTTTGATCTTTCTGCTTACTGCAGCTGTTCTGGTACTTGGCGGACTTTCTATCGTTACGGTCACAAAAAACAAAGAAATCCATCTGACCAAACTTTACGATAAAAGTGATGCAGTATTTGGTATTGAAAAAATACAGTTTAATGCCAGCCGTGCATCTTCTTTTTCGGAAAATCTCTGTGTTGCCACGGGAAATGAAGATGATTCTTCTTTAAATCTCACTTCCAAAGCTGCCGGCTCTTTTAATCTTGCATCCGGAAATGTAGATTACGCACAGAATATTTTTGATAAAATGTACCCGGCAAGTATTACCAAAGTCATGACAGCTCTTGTTGCACTGAAAAACTGTGATTTGGATGAAACCGTTACCATAGGAGAAGAATGTCAGGATATTGAAAGTGGTTCTTCTATCTGCATGATCGAACCTGGCGATCAGCTTACCGTAGAACAGCTCCTTTATGGATTATTGCTGAATTCCGGAAATGATGCCGCCATGTCCCTTGCTGTCCATGTAGGTGGAAGTGTGGAGCATTTTGTGGAAATGATGAATGAAGAAGCGGCCAAACTTGGTGCAACCGATACACATTTTATGAATCCACATGGACTTCAGGATGAAAACCATTATACAACTGCATATGATATTTATCTGATTTTTCAGGAAGCTCTTAAATACGATGCTTTTCAGGAAATCATAGCTTCTTCCGAATATTATTGTGTATTTATTCGTGACAATGATAAATATGGAATTATGTGGCAGTCTACCAATTATTATCATATTGGTGAAGCAACACCTCCACAGGATGTAGAAGTGATCGGCGGAAAAACAGGTACTACCGATGAAGCCGGATGCTGTCTGTGTTTACTTGCCAAAGACAAATATGGCGATTCACATGTTTCTGTGATTTTAAATGCTGCAGATAAAGATACTCTGTATGCAGAAATGAACCGACTTCTGACTCTGATCAATCAATAACTTATTTCTGCGTTAGTAAATTGTTACAAAATTTGACAATTAGTAGTTGTAATTTCTTTAAATATGCACTATAATCTACCTATAGTTATTTATGTCATCGGACTAAAGGAGGAGATTAGCATGATACAAATCATTGCAGGAAAAAAGGGAAAAGGCAAAACAAAGCAACTGTTAGACAAAGTAAATTCAGAGGTTAAGACTGTACATGGCAATATTGTCTATCTGGATAAAAGTTCCAAACATATGTATGAATTAAATAACAGAGTACGTTTGATCGACACTTCTGAATTTGCTCTGTCAAGCAGTGATGCTTTTATCGGTTTTGTTTCCGGTATTATTTCACAGGATCATGATCTTGAGCAGATGTATCTTGACAGTTTTCTGAAAATTGCAAAGCTGGAAGACCATGATATTTCAGATACTATCAGCTGTCTTGAGAAACTTGGTGAAAAATATCACATTACTTTTGTTCTCAGCATATCTTTAGACGAAGCAGACCTTCCTGAGAATGCAAAATCAAAAGTTATTGTCTCTTTATAAACCTGGAATAAAATACAGTAGTCGAAGTAAAACAGGACGAACTCTTTTATCGTCCTGTTTTTTTGCTTTAAAACTGTTTTCTTTTTCAGTGTCCATCTTCAATCTGACGGATTCTTCCGTAAGTACTGATCAGATATAAACCTGACAGTCCAACCAGCGTATAAATGATTCTGGAAAGCCAGTTCATATCACCAAAAAGAAATGCGACCAGATCAAATCGAAAAATTCCGATCAATCCCCAATTGATTGCTCCGATGATGGATAACGTAAGACAGGTATAATCCAGGCTCTTTACATTCATAACCTTCTGACTCCTTTCCTGTTTTTTTGCTGTATCTGGCAGATAGATTCTTCCATCACACCATCACAGCTTCTTCCTTTATTTTTTCCACAAATTTAAAATTTATTCCATTGTTTCTGCCCCGGGAACGTGGTAGAATGATATTCGATGCAAAATAGAACTATGAACTGGGAGGAATCCATTTGGCTGAAAAAAATAACAAAAAAAAGATTGTAAAATATCGGAAATATCTGGGATTAAATATTGGAACCGTATTATTTGGTATTGTATTTGTTTATATGCTGGTCTGTATGTTCCTTTATCTTACTTCTTCGCATATTGCTCCTTATGAAGTTACTAAGGGAACTTTATCCGGTAATTATAAATATACCGCACTGGCACTTAAATCAGAATCCATCGTAGCCGCACCGGAATCTGGAGCCGTTACTTATTATGCAAGAGAAGGAACCGAAATTGCCATGAACGGTGTGATATGCTCTGTAAATGAGACTGGCACTGTGAAATCCACAGAACGAACAGAAGCAACCGAATCGGATTCTTCTGATGAATACACAGAAGCTGCTTCATCCGGAAAACTCTCTTCTGATGATGCAAAGAAACTGCGTTCTGCGGCTGCAAGCTATTCCATAAATTTTTCCGGGCAGGATTTTCAGAAAGCATATGAAATGAAAGCGGATGTAGAAAGTGCAGTCCTTGATCTGTATGCAGAGGATGCTTATGGAAACGCAAGCGAAAACAGTCTTTTTAATCTGTGCAGAACTTCCGAACCCGGCATTGTAGTCTATTCCGTAGATGGATTTGAAGATATTACACCGGAAGATGTAACCACAGATATGTTCAACACAAAATCATACGATAAAGAAAATCTCCGTCTGAAAAGCAGTGCAAAAAGCGGAGATGCTCTTTATAAACTGATCACGGATGAAAACTGGTCACTCATGATCCCTATTGACAATAACATAGCATCGGAACTGACAGATCAAAGTTCTGTTAGCATTCGTTTTCTGAAAGATGGCACCACAACAACCTCTTCTGTATCTGTCATTCAGAATGGAGCCACCTATTTTGCACAGTTAAATCTGGAGGATTCTGTTATTCGTTTTGCTTCTGACCGTTTTCTTGAAATTGAATTGCTGCTAAATAAAAAAACTGGTCTTAAAATTCCGAAATCTGCGATCGAACAGCGTAATTTTTATGTTATTCCGGAAGAATATGCCATATCAAATGAAGACAATGATGATGAAATTACGCTTCTGCTGGAAACTTATAACAACAGTGGAAAATCCGAGCAGCGATACGTTACTACCACAGTGTACGAAAAGGTCGATGATAAATACTATGTAGATATCAATAAATTTTCAGAAGGAGATTATATTGTAAAAAAAGGCTCCACAAACAAATATCGAATTGAAGAAACCGCATCTCTTCAGGGCGTCTATAATATTAATAAAGGATATGCCATTTTCCGCGAAGTAAAAGTAATCGCTGACAACGAAGAATATTGTATTGTAGAGGATGGAAGTACTTTTGGGCTGGCACAGTACGATCATATCGCACTGGATGCAAATACGGTTTCCGATGATCAGATTTTATAAATGAGGTGAATGACATGGTTACAGAAAATTTAAAAGAAGTGGAAAAGAATATTATGGAGGCATGCAAAAAAAGCGGTCGTGACCGAAATGAGGTTACTCTGATCGCAGTCAGCAAAACCAAGCCAATTTCCATGATTGAAGAAGCTTATGAAACAGGAATTCGCGAATTTGGCGAAAACAAACCGCAGGAATTGCGTGACAAATATCAGGAACTGCCAAAAGATATCCACTGGCATATGATTGGACATCTTCAGCGAAATAAAGTCAAATATGTAGTAGGGAATGCTTCCCTGATTCACTCTGTAGAATCTATCCGGCTTGCCGAGGCTATCAATCAGGAAGCTGAAAAAAAAGACATTGTGATGCCTGTTCTTGTGGAAGTCAATGTGGCAGAAGAGGAGAGCAAATTTGGAATAACGGTTTCCGATTGCGAAACATTCATCCGTGAGATTGCAAAATTAGAGCATATTTCCGTCCAGGGATTGATGACCATTGCTCCTTTTGTAGAAAATGCTGAGGATAACCGCAAATATTTTGCAAAATTGAGAGAATTATCAGTTGACATAGCAGCTAAAAACATAGATAATGTTAGTATGTGTAATCTCAGTATGGGTATGACTGGAGATTATCAGGTTGCGATTGAAGAAGGTGCTACCATGGTACGTGTAGGAACCGGAATTTTCGGACATCGTAATTACAATTTGTGATAAACCAGATAGGAGAACAAAATGGGAGTATTGGATAAAATCTTAAATGTCATGAAAGTAAGTGAAGATGACGGATTTGATGATGATGAATTTTTCGATGATGAGGTCGATGATTTTGATGAGAGCACTCCGAAAAAGAGATTTTTCAAAAAGCAGGAAGATGATTTAGATGATTATGATCTGGATGAAAAACCTACTTCCAGAAACAGCAAATCTTTTTCAAAGCAGACTTCTTCCACTTCTCGTCCACGCAGCACTTCTTCTGCAAAGACGACAAATTCCAGTAAAATCTCGCCAATGCGTACAAAAAAATCTGCTTCCGGCATGGAGGTCTGTGTGATCAAACCACGTTCTATGGAAGATGCACGTGAAATTACTGACACACTTCTGGCAGATTGTACGGTCGTGCTGAATATGGAAGGTTTAGATCTTGACGTTGCACAGCGCATTATTGATTTTGCTTCCGGTTCCTGTTATGCAATTAGCGGAAACCTGCAGAAAGTCAGCAATTTCATTTTTGTCATTACACCATCTGATGTAGATGTTTCCGGAGATTATCAGGAAATCTTAAATGGTGCATTTGATGTGCCTTCTCTTGGAAATAAATTTTAGGAGTGAAACAATGGATAAATCAGAGGAACGCACACAGCAGCGTATCCTGGATCTTGCCAATATGGCTGATCGAAGAGGAATCATTACTTATACAGATTTTATGAATCTAAACGAATTAAATATTTTTCATAATAAAGTCGAAAAAGTTTCCTGTGTAAGATGGAAGCTTTTCGGCGGTTATGCAAAAGCAGAGCGTCAGTTGGCAGCGTTTATCCCTGATGCTCTTTATTTTCGTTATGATCATAAAGAAAAACAAAAAGATGACTTTTTTGATTTTCCGATTACCTGCCTGCAGATATCCCCGCTGAATATTCGATTTGCTGAAAAACTGTCACATCGCGATTATCTTGGAGCCATTTTAAATCTTGGAATCGACCGCTCTGTTATCGGTGATATCCTGATCGATCAGAATCAGGCTTATGTATTCTGCATGAATAAAATTTCAGATTTTTTATGTGATAATCTTATACGCATCAAACATACTGTCGTTTTGTGCCAGCGATTTAGTGGTTCCATACAGGATATACCGATAAAATTCGAAAAAATAGATGGAACTGTGGCATCTATCCGGCTGGATACCCTCCTTGCCCTGGCATGGAACGCTTCCAGAAGCAGTCTGGTTAGCCTGATTGAAGAAGGACGCGTATTTGTAAATGGAAAATGTATTACTTCCAATGGATATCATATAAAAGAGCAGGATCTGATATCTGCAAGAGGTTTGGGGCGTTTTGTTTACAAAGGTGTTTTAACACAAACAAAAAAAGGACGTTTTCTTGTAAGAATAGAAAAGTATATATAAAATCATATATGAAGGAGCTACGATATGAACCAAAAAGATTATCGAACCAGCATCCCCGTAACAAAAGACGGTAACTTCGCATACGAGATTTTTCTGGAGAAGGATTTTACAATGCTTGCCGGGCGTCTTACCGCCTGTGATACAAAAAACCGAAGACTATGTCTCGTTACAGATTCTACTGTGAATCAATATTATGGCGATGAAGTAGAAAAGATTCTTGACGGATGTGCAAAAGAAGTAACACGTTTTGTATTTCCTGCAGGTGAAGCCCATAAGAATTTAAATGTCGTACAAGATTTATATGAACACCTGATTCTGAACCACTTTGAGCGAAAAGATATGCTGGTTGCTCTTGGCGGCGGTGTCGTTGGAGATCTGACAGGATTTGCCGCTTCTACTTACCTGCGCGGTATAGATTTTATTCAGGTTCCGACCACATTACTGGCACAGGTAGACAGCAGCATCGGAGGAAAAACCGGTGTAGATTTTAATTGTTATAAAAATATGGTCGGTGCATTCCATCAGCCTAAGCTTGTTTATATGAATCTTTCAACCCTGAAAACCTTAACGGATGAACAGTTTGCATGCGGAATGGGTGAAATTCTGAAGCATGGTCTGATTCGTGATCGTTCCTATTACGAATGGACTCTTCAGCATATAACAGAAATCAAAGACAGGAATCTTGAAACACTGGAACAGATGATTTCCGGAAGCTGTGAAATTAAACGCGATGTAGTTGAAAAAGATCCAACGGAAAAAGGAGAGCGTGCACTCCTGAATTTTGGTCACACACTCGGTCATGCTATCGAAAAATTAAAAAACTTTACGCTGATGCATGGACAGTGTGTTGCCCTCGGCAGCCTGGCTGCTGCTTATATTTCCTGGAAACGCGGTATGATAACTATTAAAGATTTTCAGACGATCCAGAATGCCAATCTTGATTTTGAACTTCCAACTATTCTCGATGGACTGAATGTCGAGGAAATCATCCAGACAACGCGTTCTGATAAAAAAATGGAATCCGGAAAAGTAAAATTTATTCTTCTAAATGCTATCGGCAATGCCTGCATTGACCCAAGTGTTACCGATAAAGAAATGAAAGACTCCTTACAGTATCTTGAAAATCCGTTCATTTTAAAATGAGAAAGGGCAGAAACATGCAAAAAAAGTATCGAATGATTCTCGCTTCCGTTACTGTATTTTTTCTTGTGCTGCTGGATCAGATCACAAAACTGGCCGCCTCTGAACACCTGAAAGGAAAACCTGCTGTTTCATTGATTCCAGGCATTTTTGAACTGCAGTACCTCGAGAACAGAGGTGCTGCCTTTGGCACACTTCAGAATCAGCGCTGGTTTTTCATCCTGGTTGTTTTTATCGTTCTGGCTGCACTTATATGGTGTTTTTGGCACCTTCCGGATGAAGTACATTACCGTCCGCTTCGCGTTTTATCGGTTCTGATCGCGGCAGGTGCAATTGGAAATATGATTGACCGCATTATAAACGGATATGTCATTGATTTTTTCTATTTTTCACTGATTGATTTTCCGGTTTTTAATGTTGCAGATATTTATGTTACGGTATCTATGCCGATACTGTTTGTACTCATTCTCACATTTTACAAAGATGAGGATTTTTCATTCCTCAAACCTGGAAAACAATAATTTATGTCCTGCAGATGGGAGACAATTCATGCAAAAACTAATGATCCTACCGGAAGAAGCTTCCTTTGGAGAACGTGCAGATAAATATCTGGCTGCACAGTTTCCACAATATTCCAGAAGTTTTCTGCAAAAACTTTTCAAAGAAGAACAGATCAAAATCCAGGAGACTCCGATAAAGGCAAGTTACCGTGTAGATGCAGAAGAGATCAGCCTGACAATCCCGGATGCACAGACACCGGATATCGTACCGGAAAATATACCTCTTGATATTTTGTACGAGGATGACTCACTTCTCATCGTGAATAAACCAAAAGGAATGGTCGTTCATCCGGCACACGGGCACTACAATGGAACACTGGTCAATGCACTGATGTATCACTGCAAAGACAGCCTGTCTGGCATCAACGGAGTTCTGCGTCCCGGAATTGTTCACAGAATTGATATGGATACCACCGGTTCCCTGATCGTATGCAAAACTGATGCCGCACATAAATCCATTGCTGCACAGTTAAAAGAACATTCCATACACCGCTGTTACCGTGCGATCGTACATGGTGTCATCCATGAGGAGAGTGGGACGGTAGATGCCCCGATCGGCAGACATCCGGTTGATCGAAAAAAAATGGCCATCAATGAGCAAAATGGAAAAAGAGCGGTCACACATTTCCGTGTATTGAAACGTTTTCGGCAGTTCACTTATATTGAATGTGAACTGGAAACAGGCCGCACCCATCAGATTCGTGTGCATATGGCGTCCCTGCATCATCCTCTACTTGGTGACAATGTCTATGGTCCTGCAAAATCCCCCTGCAAATTGCAGGGTCAGACACTTCATGCCATGACAATCGGATTTGTCCATCCGGTTACCGGAAATTATATGGAATTTTCAGCCCCATTGCCATCCTATTTTCAGGAGCTTTTGCATAAACTTCCCTGAAAGAACCTGTTTTACTTTTCGGAAAAAGCTTGTAAATTGTCTGTATAATATTGTATAATTACTCCTATAACAAGGAGAAAGGGTGTGTTATATATGGCTTGTAAATCAATTATTACGATTGGGCGACAGTACGGAAGCGGCGGTCATGAGATTGGGGAAAAACTGGCAAAAGAACTTGGCATAAAATTTTACGATAAAGAGCTGCTTGACCGTGCAGCCAAAGAAAGCGGAATCTGTCAGGAATTGTTTGAACATCACGATGAAAAACCAACCAGCAGCTTTTTATACTCACTGGTCATGGATACATACTCCGTTGGAAGCTACAATTCTTCACCGTTTCTTGATATGCCGTTGAACCATAAAGTATTCCTTGCACAATTTGAAACGATTAAAAAGATTGCAGATCGTGAATCCTGTGTCATTGTTGGCAGATGTGCAGATTACGCATTGACAGATTATCCGGACTGCATCAATATTTTTATACATTCAGATATGGAAAACCGCGTCAAAGCTGTCAGCAAACGCCTGAATATCACAGAGAATAAGGCAAAAGACCTGATCCAGAAAAAGGATAAACAGCGCGCCAGCTATTATAATTATTATTCCAGCAAGCGCTGGGGTGATTCTACTAGCTATCATCTGACACTGGATGCCGGAAAGCTTGGTATTGACGGATGTGTCGACATGATCTTAAAATTCCGTGAAATTATGGATGCACAGAAATAAAATAAAAATAACTTTCATGACTTATTGTTTATAATAAACATCGGATTTTCATCCGACAGTTTGTTTCAATTACAGATAAGACGAGCTTATTTTTATTTTGAGTGACAAAAATTTGATATTTCTTCTGATTTGCAACAAAAATCAGGATTTTCTTTTCTGACGATATGGAAATAAAATAACACCAAGGCATTCAAATCATCGGCAAGTAGTTCACGCAATTTTTTATA